>JAPKZO010000007.1 GCA_026393755.1 Acidobacteriota bacterium | reverse complement strand
TGACGGATGAGCTGTCCGGCGTCTTGAGCGGGTACATGTACTTCTATAGCCCCTCGTCAGGGCAGTACGGTTTTGCCTGGTTCGATTCGCGGATGCGCATTTCCGGAGACGCCCACGACGGTGTGTACCAAGTCACGATGACCATCCCCCAACATAGTGAAGGCGGAATCTGGCGGGCCGACGCTATGTACCTGTCCGACGTGGTCGGGAACTTGTCTCACTACTCGACCGCCGCCCTCACCGCGGAGGACTTCCCGACCGAACTCGGCGTGAATATCAACGCGCCCCCGGTGGCGCATGCCGGGCTCGACAAGAACGCCATCGTCGGGGAATTGTTGGCGTTCGACGGCATCGCATCGTCAGATCCGGACGGCTCGATCGCGAGCTATGTGTGGGCCTTTGGCGATGGCACCTCGGTCACGGGCTCAGCACCAACCCATTCGTACAGCGCAGCCGGGACCTTCATCGTCATCCTGACGGTCACCGACGATGATGGGGCCACGGCCACCGACACGGCCTCCGTCACCGTCCAGGCGCCGGCCGGGGCCATCCGCTCGCTGTCGGCCCTGGTCGTGAGTTACAACCTTAAGCAGGGCATCGCGAATTCGCTGGATGAGAAACTCCAGAGTTTGGTAGCGGCGCTCGAAGCCGCCAATGCAGGCCAGCGAAATGATGCGGCGAATAAGCTCGGCGCATTCATCAATGCCGTTGAGGCCCAGCGCGGGCACGCACTGAACGACGCGCAGGCTGATCAGTTGGAGGCGCTGGCGCGGCGGATTCTGGCGGTGCTGGGCTGAACCTGATCTACCCCGTGGCGCGCGGCTCTTCGTCCGCGCGCCGCGGGCCCCTCGCCGTCACGCTCGTGAAGCGTCTGTTTTGGTCGCCCGCCTCTGGAGTCTCTCTGCCTTACCGCGTCTGATCAGACGACTGATTCCTGAAACATCCGGCATCCCATTTGGCGACCACGATTCATACGGGAACCGGGGCGAAGCCGCACATCTCTGATGCGAGTCACCGCCGCCGATTTCAACGCGAAGCGGAAGACGTTGCGGGTGCCAGGCCGACGCAAAGGAAAGGGCACGCCTGGACGAACACTGCCCTTGACCCCACAGGCCGTCGCCGCGCTCAAGCTGATGCACCGGAAAGGGGCGTAGGGCCACTTCACGAAGTCATCGGTTCGTCACGCCTGGCTGCGCGCCTGTAAGGCCGCGAAGATCAAACACCCGCCCCGGGTCTATGACGCCACGCGCCACGCCTTCGGCGCCAACACGCTTCGCCAGACGGATGGCGACATGTGGGCCACCCAGAAACTCATGGGTCACTCGACGCAAAAATCAACGGAAAGATACGCTCGCGCCCAGGTCGATCCGGCTCTGGCCGCCGCCGTCGCCAAGCTCCAGAAGGTCAAACGGTGACCCCGGTGCGACGGCCGGTGCGACGGATAGCCGTTTTCGTCCTTTTCCGTCCTGTTCCGCCGACCGCCACTTCGCAAATACCTTAATAAAACTGGCGCGCCCGCCGCGACTCGAACGCGGGACCCCCGGCTTAGAAGGCCCGTTGTCTGAGACTCTCAAGAACAGGCCAGTATTCGCGGATTCTGCGAACCCAATCGGTTATGTATGGCGGTTATATTTTCGTGCGCGCCAGTTCGTCTGCGATGCGAATGTGGGCCTGAATCGGCGAACTTGAGCCGATTTGGACCAAAAGGCTATAACCGATCGGTGCGCCTCGGTCAAAATTGCGCCAGATTCTTCACGGTCGTACGCGCTGATCGCAACATCTTCTGCAGCGCAACGGAGGTACGCGTTTCGAGAGCGCCTCTTGCCGCGGCGGGCGTCACCTGTGCGGCGACAATTTGCCGTCCGGCAATAGTGATTGACGCCGCGCACCACCGCTCCCATCTAACGTCCCGTCCGGGTTCTGGTGCCGCTGCCACGGGCCAGGTTCGACTCAGTCCGAACCAATCGGGAGACGGCGAATACGAAGGCGAGTGTCGTAAAGCGCCACGATCGCGCCCCGATCAAGCTCCGATTCCAGTACCGGCAGGTTGGCGACCAAGAGCGCAGCCTGCCGATCGGGACGCCGCGGCGTACCACGACGGAACAGGATGACCGACGGGCGCGATTCGCGTCGAAGCGCGAGGAGTGCACCGAAATCGGTATCGGCCAAAATGATCGTTCGTCCTTCGGCCGCCGCAAGGCTGAACAACTGTTCGTCGTCGGCTGCGTGCAGGCCTCGAATTCGCACATGGACCGCGTCGTGGCCGGCCTCTTGCAAGAGTTCCGCTGCGCGGGGCGACAGCGCGGTCAGCGGATCGCGGCGGCTCTCGTACGGGAGGCTCGAGCGCCAGAAGCGGGCGGCGCGACACGCCCGCCGCTCGCTGACGCCGTAGCGGCCCATCAAGTGGCGCATCACTTCTCGCTGCTTCACGGGCTTTAGAGTTATCTCTGGAGGACATCCTGCAGCTTGACCTTGTCGAGCGACAGGTCCGCCACGAGGCGATTCAGCTTCGCGCCTTCGTCGCGCAGCTGCTTCAAGTCGCGGGCTTCACTGGACAACATCCCGCCGTAGACCTTCTTCCAGCGGTAGAAGGTCTGCTCGGAGACGCCGACCTGGCGGCACACGTCGCCGACCGGCACCACCGCCTGCACCTGCTGCGACACGGCGGTCATCTGCTCGACGGAAAAGCGCTTTCTCTTCACGGCACACCCTCCTGGCCGACTGGCCGGATTGTGCCGCAAAACTCGCTCTCACGATGGACCGAATTTCCCGGGGCCCGTCACTACAGACGTATAATCCGCCCGTTATGGACCCAGTAACTGGAGCGGTCATCATCGCCGGCCTTACGACGGCTGGCAAGCCAACTGCTGAGATGCTTACCAGCATCATTAGCAAGATCATCAGCCCCGCTGCCGGCGCTGTGGGTCAGGGCATCGCCGCTCCTCTGAAAGCGTGGGCCAAGCGACGCGGAGAACGGGCCGGCGCGACTCTGATTGAGGCAGCAGATCTGCTTCGCCAAGCGCAGATTGAACCGCAGCCAGTACCTGGACGTCTCCTCTTGCCCATTCTCGAACACACCTCGCTAGAGGAGGATGAAGACCTTCAGCATCAGTGGGCTGCGCTCCTCGCCAACGCCGCCACACCTGATAACAAGGTGTTGCCGGCTTTCGCCGAGATCCTCCACCAGTTGACTCCCGTTCAAGCGAAGGTGTTGCAGTGGATGTATGAGATGAGGACCTTTCCGGTACCGAACTGGATTCCGCACTGGCCTGACGTTGAACGCCAGGACATCGAAGCTCACTTCAACTTATCGCGAGCGGACTACGCGTTGTTCATCAACGACATGGACCGCATGCAGCTTATTGAAGGCCGACGTCATCTCAGCACGCCTGAGGGTGCCTCTCTTCAAGATGTCGTGACGCTCGCAGTGGACAGATGGAATTCCCGCGTGAAGTACGAACTAATCAACTTCACTCCTCTCGGCATCAATTTCATGCAAGCTTGCACACCACCGGAGAAAGCGGGCTAACGTGAAATACTCGATCCGTGCCAACGTCGAAGGGTTGCTCTTTCTTGATGACCCTAATTCCTCGCTTATAGCTGAAGCTGATGGAGTTGTTTTTGAACTCACAAGCGATTCCCAAGGCCGAATTCACTCGATTAGTGTCTGTCTGCAAGTACCCCCAGAAGCGGCTAAGCGAATGCACGCTTCATTCGGTCCGCAACCGTCAGATCCTAACTGTGCACCACCTCTGACAATTGACGTTGACCCGCAAGTAGATGACGCAGCACAGCGACATCTCCAGACTATTGAATCGGTGATGAGCTTCATGGTTCAGAACCACCCACTGGTTCGCATCCGATGGAGCGAAGGGGCTCTGAGTCTAGTTCCTGAGAACGACGAGGAACAAAAGCGAGTTCAGGTTGAGGGATTCCAAGTCAGTACCAGTTTCCCTCGTCTGCCGACTATTGTCAGGCACGATTTCTTTCAACGTGTAGTTTCACACGCTAGTCGATATGGTGATCTCGTTGAACCAATGGCCTTCTTGCGAGAGGGAGCAAATCGTGAGGCCGACGGTGATTTTATCCAGGCTTTCTATTCGTATTACTTTGTGCTGGAGGGTCTCTACGCGCAGGGACGTAGCGGTGAACATGGAGTGTTGGCAGCATTCACCAAATCTGTCATCCTGACCAACGTGTGTACAGCAGTGTTGAAGTCGTTCTTCAAACCGGGTGGCCCCGCAGACAAAGACGTTAAAGAACTTACACCTCTTCTTGCGGCGCAGAAGTGCGATATGACCGTGGAGGGACTACAACGGTTTCTCGTCCGAATGCGAAATCAGCTACACCATTTCTCTCGTAAGAGTACCCGCGCCCAACCACATCCGTTTAACCAAGCAGCGTTCACCTCGGTCGCTCACCTCGCTGGCTTCGTGGCGACTGTAGCCCTTCGCCTCGAACAATTGAAGATTGACCAAGCCGTGGCCTCCCTCGTTTGCGGTAATCACGATCCGTTGAACGGCTGATCACGATGGGGTGGAATGAAGAGCGTTTTATCCGCCGTGCGGCGCATGACGGATAAAAGCGCATTGAGCGAAACCGTTTCGCGGGGCGCCTATCGGGATCTAATCGGCGCAGGGCGCTCGGAGGGGCGAGCGGTGGCGAGTCGCGGGTGCCGGCGGCAGGGTAATCGCGACGACAGAAGAGCGCGCCGGCGTCGGGGCGTCCCCGCGGAATGGGTGGAGCGTCGGCATGGAGACGGGTGTCGGAGGACCGAGCGACACGAAGAGACACGTGGCCGGAGCGGGCCAGCGGCATGAGGACGATGGGCCTGGACGAAGACGTGTCATGACGAGTCAATCGGAGGGGCTGGGCCGGGACTCGGAATCAGGGTGTACGCGATGCGCATGGTTCCCTGATGGCAGTGCGGACAGCGCGTGACGTCGACACCGGTCAGTGCGGCGAAGCGCTCGGCGGCGGATCGCGCATCGCCGGCGACGGTCGGTGGTAAGGATGGGACGTTGAGCGCGAGTCGACAACGAGCCAGGCGCCGGTCCTTGGTCCGCGACGCCAGAAACCCATAGTGTCGAAGGCGAACAAACCCGGACGGGAGCACGTGCTGGAGAAACCGGCCGAGAAATGTGTCGACCGGCAGACTGAGCGTTTTGACGCGATTCCCGTCAGGCCGGTCGTGGTAGGTGAACGAGACGGCGGTCTCGTCGACGTGGGTCAACCGGTGGTTGCTGATCGCGATGCGGTGCGTGTACCGACTGAGGTAGGTGAGGACCCGTTCGGGGCCGGCGAACGGGGGCTTGCAGTAGACCACCCAGTTCTGACGGCGCAGATCGGCCAGCAGCGCCGCCAGTTGTGGACCGGAGACCGCTGGGGGTAGGACGAGATCGCCGCGTGCGGCCGCGGCCGCGAGGCCATCGAGCAGTCGACGGCGGAAGGCGCGGGCGAGGGTTTTGACCGGAAAGAGAAAACGAGCCCGCGCGGGCACCCAGTGCGCATCGTCGGCCGTCAGCACGCCGCCGGCGATGACACAGTGGAGGTGCACGTGATACCGCAGTTGCTGGTCCCACGTGTGGAGGACGGCGAGAAAACCGAGATCGCCGCCGAGGTGATGGCGGGGATCGTGCGCGAAGGCCTGGAGCGTGGTCGCCGCGCAGTGAAACAGCAACGCGTAGACGAGACGCGGGTTGCGGGCGGCCAGCCCATTCAGGGCATGGGGCAGGGTAAACACCGTGTGAAAGTACCCGACCGGGAGCAACTCTTCCCGGCGCGCGGCCAACCACTCGGCGGTGGCCAGGGTCTGGCATTTGGCGCAGTGACGATTGCGGCAGGAGTTGTAGGCCGGGCGTTCGTGCCCGCAGGCATCACACCGTTCGAGATGGCCGCCGAGGGCGGCGGTGCGGCACCGCGTGAGCGCGTGGACGACACGCCGCTGCTCGGGGACCGCCGGGTGGGTCTGGAGGTAGGCGTCACCGTGTTGGCGGAGAATGTCAGCCAGTTCAAATCGAGGACGGGGCGTGCGCCCCGCCCGTGGCGGTGACGCCGAAGCCGCTGCGGCCACCGCCACTTACTGCGTGGGCGGGACCAGCAGGGCGGACAGGTGGAGGCGATCGAACGGACTTTGGGTCGCGGTGACGCTGGTGCGGGTCAGATGGACGTAGCGGGCCGTCGAGGAGATCGATGCGTGGCCCAGCAGTTTCTGAATCGTGCGGAGATCGACTCCCGCCTCCAGCAAATGTGTCGCGAACGCGTGCCGTAGCAGGTGGAACCCGCCACGCTTCGTGATGCCCGCCCGCGCTTTGGCGTAGCGGAAAACCTGTTCCGCGGTGACGGGACTGATCGGGAGTTCGGGCGTCCGTCCCGGGAAGAGCCAGACACGGGATCGTTCCTGGGGCCAATAACTGCGCAACACCGCGAGCAACCGGGGAGACAGCAGTGTGTACCGATCTTTGTCGCCCTTCCCGCTGCTCACGCGCAGCATCATGCGATCGCTATCGACATCCGTGATGCGCAAGCGGGTCACTTCGGTGACACGCAGTCCCGCCGCGTACCCAGTCATCAACAACGCGCGATGCTTGGGCAAGGCTTCCTGGGTAAACAACCGTTCGAGTTCCGCCGCGCTGAGCACCGAGGGGAGCGGGCGCGGGGTCTTGCGCGGCGGGATGTGGACGACGAGCTCTGGGCGTCGGAGGACCGATCCATAGAAGAACCGCAACGCCGAGGCGACGCAGTTCACACTACTCCAGACGAAGTGGCGATCGTCGGTGAGAAACAGGAGATACGCGCGAATCTGGTCTGCGGTGAGGGTGTCCGGGGCTTGGTGGAAGTGAGCCGCACAGCGGTCGACCAACGCGAGGTACGTGCGTTGCGTCGAGACCGAGAATCGACGCAACACCATCTCTTCATGCATCAAGGTCTGGAATCGGGTGTCCATCTATGCCTCCGTCGAAGCGCGCGCCACGGGATGTGACGCGGACGTCGGCACTCTACTGAATCCGGATGAGACCGTAAGGCGTGAAGGGCAACTGACGGCGGCGACGAGGTCACTCACCGGTGGTGGATACCTCTACCGCGAAGCGGTTTCGTTCAATGGCTGATCAGGATGGCGTGGCGCACGCAGGGATGGTAAATCCAACGTGGGTTGCTAGTTCGCCCCAGCCTCTGGAGCCGACCATTAGGTGTCATTGGCTGATCGACCTGGGTTGGCACCGAGGTCAGAGCCGGCCGGCCGGGGAGGTAGGCGCATTCCGGGACTTGCGGTGCTAGACTTGCCCAAACAGTAGCCCACCCCTTCTCAACCTGTCCCCACTGTGGAAACGCCAGCTTGCCTCGGAGGACTTCAATGGCCGATAGAGCAAAGCCACACTACAAGACGACGATAGTTCTCTGGACGCGCACTAAGGTGTCGATCGGTGACGGCGACGATTATCGAAATGTCCTAGGACGGGCGCTGGTCGATGAGTGCAGCGGAAGCATGTCCTGTGTGCGGGTCACGCAGCCGACCGCCGATCCAGACTGGCATGGCTATGGCGGTTGCCTTTCTGAGTATCCCAAGGCGGAGTGCATCCACGATCTACCGAAGAGGTCAGGTCGGCAGAAGTCTGCTGACCGAAGCTCCAGTCTGAAACCCCAGCGTTCTAAGGCGACTGCTAGATGACCGCACAGCCCAAGCCCAGTTCCGGTCCTGGAGGCGCCGCGCAACCGCAACGTCCGAAAGTACTTGTCTCTCGCCAGTCTTCCCAGGACAATTCCCGCGGCGGATGCTTAGAGCACCAGCTGCGGCGGACAATTTGCGCGCAGGAACCACGAACAGCGCTGTCTACCTATTGGATATTAGGCTTCGAAAGGGAGTTTGGACATGACCACGCAGGAGATGATCGAACAAGCGTTCTTGCAGCTCGTGTTCGCAATAAAGCTCCTGACGTACACGGAACTGGGCAAGATCGACAAAGCGGAGTTCGACGGCGATGTCCTCATCAAGCTGAGCAAACGCAACTTGCCCTTCCCTGCCGGCACCTTCCGCTCCGACGACGACATCGTGCTTGCGGCCCAGAATAACTTCTGCATTACGCTCGGCTTCACGGCCATCGTGCTTGACGAAGCTCTAAATCGGGCAGGGTCTGTTCGCGAACTGGATGAGGCATCACCGCACCGCGACCTGCGGACGTTGGTGTACATGGTCCGTTGCGCGTTCGCTCACGACATGATGAATCCCCGATGGGAAGCGCGAGGGCCCTTCGCGCGTCAATTGTGCGTCCTCCTGCCCTCAGGTCCATTGCGGGTAGACACGGCGGCACTCAATGGAAGAGCCTTCGACCACGCGGCCATCGGCGGTATGGAGACGTACTTCGAAATCCGGAACGAGGTCGAGCGCCTTACAATCGAAGCCTAACCACGCGTCGCACCCGACGCCGGCCGGCGCCATCACGAGCCGGCGCGGGTGAACGCGATCTAGGCGGACGTTCTTCTTCGTAAAGGTGTGGCAATCATGGCGATGAACCGAACTCGGCGTGCTATTGTTATCCTCTTCGTCACGGCGTTGATCCTAATGGTGCTGTTTCCTCCGATCGCGCCGAGCTTCACATACAAGCCAGGGCCGCTGTCTGGCGAGCCCTTCAAAGTTGCGGAAGGCGTACGTCCTGAGCCCAACAAGACGGCAAGCGAGCTGAGCGCCGACGCGCACGCCACTTTGTCGAAAGATCACTCGCCGCCGGCGCATTATCGATTCATCGCCATTCCACCCCTAGTTGGATCTGCTGCCGAGACAGTCGACTACGGATCCAATATCATGGTTGCTGCGACGTACGGTGTGGCTTGGGTCTTGTTCATTAGGAATCTCGTAGTGCTGCTTCTGCTCACCGGCGCAGCATTTCTTATTGCCGCACCGGACTAGACACTGCGTGCGAGGATCGCACTATGTATGAAGTATTCGACGCCTTGGTGACGCACTACGACCGGCAGCTCGAAGAGCTAGCGCGTCGGCTCAATCCGCTGTTGGCGCTTCCGGTTGGGGTCGCTCTCGATCCCGTCCGCGCCACAGACCCAACAACGGGAGAGTTCATTCCCGACGCGGTTTGCGACATCGCGGATCGCATCCGAAAAGACCTTCAACTCCCTTTGGTTGGGCCCACCTTCAGTGCCTGGGACGCGAGCGACCGCGGCCCGGGCGTACCCAAGCTGCAGCTTCGGGAACTGCTGGAAGCCATTCAACAGATTCGCTGCGTTTTGGCGTCGGTCTAAACCTAATCGGATGGTGTTGTCCACGAACGCGATGGCTCTCGAGCAATAGTCGCCAACGAAGAACCGTCTGGCCACCTAACGAAGTGTTTGCAGCCGACGCCATTGTACTCCTGTCACTGAGTGCCGGTGCTCATGATCACCGATTCAAGAGGCCGGAACTCGCGATCACCAGTCATTCGCGCTGGTGAACGTGAACTCCAGTCATCGGGGCTGGTCGTCGTCTTCCGGGGAGGCGTCACCGGCATCCGCCGGCTTGAGGAGCAGTTTCTCCGCGTAGGCCAGTTGTCTCACCGCCCCCAGTAGGACCACCCCAAGATCTCCCTAGGTTCCAGACGAGAGCGTCGGCACCCTGGTACTCGTGGACGTGCGATTGAACGCGCCGACCACTACAGGGAGGCTCGTATGACCGCGGCGATTTCGTCCAGCCCAGCTCGCCAAGCAGGTTGTCGAGGAAGCGGGCGGGAACGCCTGGACGGGGGGCGTCGAAGGGTGGGAGAGCACGGACAGCAGAGCCCACCCAACGGAGATGCCGGAAACTCGCCAGAGAAGCCGTTAGAACAGGCTGGCCGAAATCCCCCAAGCGCCATCTAAAACAGTCGGAGAGTCTTGGGCTTTGGTGGATAGAACAGGCCGACGATGATCCACGTGCCTGGGTGTTCGAAGACCGTCCCCACGTAGAAGTGGGTATCGCACTTCTCAATCATGTCTCTTTCGAATCTCTCGCGGAACTTCGTCTGCCAATCGTCCGCGTATGTGGTCTTCCATCTACGCCATGCCTGACCCATCTCCCAGTCTGTACACATCAGCGTGTGGGAGCCCAGACAAGCTTCGTCCTCACAACAGAACTCGTACTTGAAGCGAAACGGCACCTTTTCAAGCACTGCTTGGGGTCTTGGTTGTTCGAATAGCATTCCCTGCTGGAGGGCAACCAACTGGCCTGGCGTCCAAGTCGTGCTATCCGGTTCGATGATCAGTCGCTTAATTGACTTGGGCTTGAAGACTCCGAGCGTCGGATGTAGATAACCGTGGGTGCCGCACTCGCGA
This sequence comes from Acidobacteriota bacterium, assembly GCA_026393755.1. NCBI lineage: Bacteria > Pseudomonadati > Acidobacteriota > Acidobacteriota bacterium. Next base: position 62,052 of record JAPKZO010000007.1, on the reverse strand, counting down.
TTCAGCCAACAGAGGCTTGGTGACTTCATTGGAACGACGACGGCTTTCCTGGCCCGCCACTCTTTCGCCGTCGAAAGCGGGCCGGAGACAACCCGAATAGAGTCCCGCTTGATCCTGTAGCTTTCAAGGCGCGCATCGGCGCTCTTGCTCACCTTCAGCTCGATCCATTGGTACTTGCGGAATCGCTGATTTTCTTCCAGCAACCGATACGGGACCGGATGCAGTCGTAGCCACTCGCCTTGTGCTGTGATTGCGCCGGTGCAGGAGACTTCGACGCCACTCATCGAAGGCACCGGGTACGTTCTGACGACGACCAATGCGGTTTTCGTCAAGACGGGTTTGGGCATGCGGACCTTAGAGATCAAAACCCCGTAATCCAATCGACTCAAGGGCTACGGACAAACGATGGCGGTGACACTCGCGCGGGTCAATTTCGACGCACATGAACGCTGCAGGATGCTCGACACCATTGAAGAATCGGTGAAGGTTGCGACCAATATATGAAGACACCACGTGCTCGTCGTACCAGCTCCAGATTACGTCGCGACTCCCTGTTGCGATAGCCCTTGCCCGGATATCGCGGGGCACGCCGAGATCAGGAAGATGCACGTACTGCAGGCCGCGGTGTTCAACGAGTTGCCTAAGGTTGGCCTTGCTCAGTTCCGGCCGGTACATGCTGACAGCGTTCTGTCGGATGTCCACGAGTGTCCGAACTCCGGCCGCGACCAGCGCATCGAGCAACTCGCCGGTCTTGCGCCCGGTGTAGCCGATCGTGAAGAAGTCGGCATTTTCTCGGCACCGGGCTTCGTTCCACAGCGCCTTGTTCTCGACCTGAGATCGAACCGGTGCAGTGGGCAGTTTCAGTCTAGCTGACGGTAGCATCAGAGCTTACGCCTCTCTCTTAATGCGCCAGTGAATGATCCCGTGGTCGTCGCGCTGCCGCTCAAGCCCGATGTCCCGCTCAAGTCTGCGGACCCACTGGTTGTTTGGAAATAGCTGCGGCAACTTCGCGGCCGTTCTGATTTCCGTCCAAGTCAGTGGGGCTTCGGCATCCTGTAGCGTCTTCCGAATAGCCGCCTGGAAATCTTCGTAACTCACCATCGGCTTTCTCGGCTTGTTCCAATAGGGGTTCTTGCATTTCGGGCAGACCCTTGGCTCGGCCACCAGCTCACGGGGCACCCATTCATGCCCGCAGCGGTCACAACGATACCCCATGACAGTGATCGGAACGCGCGACATTTCTCCGTCCTTCCGTGTATATTCGCTAAATCTTCGCTACCGTGTAGTATATTACTAACAAAGATACTACTGACAAGTAAATTACCGGCTGAGGAAAGTGCGGGCATGAAGATGCCAGCACGTGCAGGCATGAGTGTCAGTGTAGACAAGCTGTCACGGACTGGACGTCGGCGACTAGCCCGCAACGAACGCAGCCGAGTACCTACCGAGCGTCTAACTGAGTCGGCTCACTCATCACGCCAATCCGATCTTCGTGCGGCACGACCTTCATCTCTCTCGACGATCTCCTCTAGCGGTGTCTCGTCTGTCCACCACAGCATCGACAGAACAAGGTCATCCGTCAGCCGGCGCGAGTCCTCGTGAATACTGTGGCGTTCGGCGGCGCCCGATAACCACTCGTCGACATATACGTTGCCGCTTCCGCTCTCCGCCTGTCTCTTGAAAATGTCGTGGGCGAACGTCTTCCGACCTGGAACGTGCAGCCACAGCGACCCGGGTACGTCCGGACCTCGTCGAAACCACCGCATACGGTTTGCGTCAGACACAACTACCACAGCGGGAAATGAACCCAACTGCACGAGACGAATGGCCGTGGCTGTGAGGCTCGTCGTGAACACGGCGGCCAGGTCGGAAACTGTCCCCAGCGTCATCGACCTTCCCATGCTACGCGGGGCGAACATGAACTTCGGTAGCAGTAGATCCGCCGCGTAGTCGTTTGCCCTTGTCTCCGTGTTCGTCCCGGCAGATTCGTCAAATACGTCGTCAGGGCTGCAGAGCAGCGCCACCTCCCCAGCGTCTCTCAACCAGTGAGCCAGCTCGTGGGCCGCAGAAAAGCGCTCTCTTCCCCTGCTGGCATTTCGATTGACGGTGATGATGGCGTTGTCGTCAGCTCCGACGATGCGCGCTTCGGAGCCAGACAGCGTGCTGTAGGTCACCGTGGCGCCGCAATGCTGCGCGATCGCCTCGATCTCGATCTCGTCGGGCTCGGTGACGCCCAATTCTCTCAGGAGATCGGCGGCTGGACGGAATCGAGCCGGAGTTGTCATTCGTCGGTTTCCGGCTTCGCGTCAAGAAGACCAAGGTGACCGAACTGCTGTAGCCAACTTTCGACATCTTCGTCGGTCATCTCGTTGAAATCGCGGTGTTGCGCAGTCAGCATCCGGCCAGCCTGCTGGTGCTGAGCGATCACAGCATCGAGGAGTTGTCGGCGTTCTGCCGGGCTCGTCGGAAGTCGAAAGCTCTTCGCTGCGAGCCGCGCCGCCTTCTCACGATGCTGTTCTCTCGCTGCGACGAGGGCACGCTGCTGAAAGGTCTTTAGCGTTCTAAACAGCAACGCTCGCATGTCCTCCGCGACGGCATCTGGATTAAGTCCTTCTTCGCGGACCTCCTCGATCAGTTCCTCGTCCGACGAGCAGAGCACCGATTCCGCCAGCGCGTCATGAAGAGCACGGAGCTCCGTCCGCTTGCTCATCGCTGGCCTCCCTCAATCATCTTTGTTACGCCTCGGCGAAGTCGCTTTGCGGTTGCGTCGAATTCGTGAACCGTGAATCCACACTCACGTATCTCGGCTGGCGTCATTTTCTCGCAGAATCCCTGATATACCGTCAGCGCCGGGTCATCATCCTTAAAGTACTCACGAATCTGGCGGTCCAGCTCGATCGCTTCGAGTTCCTCTTGGGGCGTTGCTGCTGCCGGCACCAGTTTCCGAGAAAGTGCGTCCGTATCTTCGGCCGGGCCGGAGTAGGAGACCACGTCGTCAAAGGCATCGACGGGCCTTCCGGTAGAAATGTGGCTTGAGAGACTCTGAATCACACCGACGAGGAACTTCACAAAGTCGACGCGGCTCATGCACCACTTCCGCCTTCCCTCGAGCATCGCGATCAGCGCGTCAGACACGAGATCTTCCGGGTTTCGCCCGGCGCCCCTGCGACCAAGGGTCCAGTGACGGCGGTAGGCAAACTTCCGGAGCCGAAGCAGATCGCCCTTCGTCAAGGCTGCGATCGCCTGCTTGACCTCTTCGAGGGTCGCAGGCGGCTCGTCAGCTGGGCGACGCTTTGGGTTGCTCATCGCTGAACTTCCATCGCCGCATCCTCGCGTCTACTAGTACATGCCGACTACGGCCAGTCGTCGGACGCGCCGTCGCAAGAGCCCATATCGGCCCCGATGTCCGAATGGGCCCGTGCCTCGGCATTGGATACTGGAGGCGCACCGTTCCCGTGGGTGGCGCCGCGCCTCAGACACGCGGGTCCTGCAAGTTCTTCTCGGGTGCCGTGTCCGGGGGGCTCGATGGCTCGGCATTGGGAAGTGACGGGCACATTCCGCACCACATGCGAGGAAAAGTCAAATGAACGAGAACACCGCCGCCGCGACGAACGGCGCCACCACCGGGGAAACTAGGCTCCGACCAACGTCGTCACCAACCTGGAGATAATGATGAGCGACAAAACACTGGAAATCCAGATTCAGTCCACCCGCGGCACGCACGATTTCTCGTTCGCGAAAGAGACGAAGGTCGCGGACGTGGTCGCAGCCGCCGTGGCGGCATTTGGCTTCGCGGGCGGGGACAGGTTCGAATTGGTCCTCGCCACGAACCCGGCCGAGTCGCTGCAGCCGGAGCGACCGCTCGTGTCGTACCACATCACCGACGGCACCGTCCTCGTGCTTACGGCCATCGGCGGCGGCGTCTAAGCCCCGATGGCTGTCGACGCTGAGATCACGCGGCAGCACCTGCGACAGGAGCTTGCCCTCGTGAAAGAACTCGCCGCGACCCAACATTGGGACATCGTTCCCGATTACGTCCGCCTCACGATCCTCGCCACCATGTACGCCCACACCGGCGATCTCTTCATCTTGGACGTCCAGTGCGACGATTATAAGGAGCTGCCGCCGTTCTTCGAGTTCGTCGACCCGAATACCGGAGAGCGCGGCACGCGGCACGCGTACCCGAAAGGTAACGACGGCTTTTTCAACGAGACTGGCCCGTGCATCTGTGCGCCATTCAACCGCAAAGCATACAAGTCGAGCGACCGGCCCAGCGCGCTCCACGGAGACTGGGCGCTCGGCGACTGGCAGACCTCCACCGCGAGCCGTATACGATGGGCAAACTACTCAAAGCTCGGCGACATGCTCGGTCTCATATACACGCGATTGAGTCGGCCGGATTTGTACCGCGGCCGGATGCAGTAGTCATGTGGACTTGGTTCAAGCGCTTGAGACGCGAGCCGGAACACACGGCCGCGACGACGTTCTGGGTGACTACCGATGTCCTGAACCGGACGATGGAGATTCTGCGTCAAAGCCGTGATGCCGACGGGCCGCACGAAGGCGTCGCGTACTGGGCCGGCCGTCGTATCGGTCACGAGTGCGTCATCACCACCTGCATCGCGCCGGCGACTCGCACGACTTACGCCTCGTTCGACACGTCGGCGCATACAAACGCGAGGGTCGTTATGTACCTCACCCGCGCCGGACTTCAGCTTCTCGGTCAAGTCCACAGTCATCCTGGCAGACTTGTCGACCATTCTGACGGCGACGACGAGCGCGCGATCATGCCGTACCACGGTTTCGTTTCTGTCGTCGTACCTCACTTCGCGCGCCGGGGCATGCGTCCGTTAAGCATCTGCGGCGTCCACGTGTTCGAAGGCACGCGCTTCCGCAGACTGACCGACTCCGAAGTCGAGGCCGAATTCCGCGTGATCGATCAGTTTGCGGACCTGAGAGTATGAGCGATTTCCCGGCATCCGCTGAGGAGTTCTACGCGCTGCGCGATGACCGCACGAACCGCTGCAGCGGCAGCCGCAGCTATCAGAGGACCTCATGTGCGGTGTGCGTATCCGAAGCCACTGCGGCAACACCCGCTGGACAGGTGATGGTCCTCGCCGCGGCCAATTTGCTTAGCCGCTGGTGCCGACGAGTCACGATCGTGCTGCCGCCGACGAGCGTCCACCCTTTGCTCCGCCTGGGCATCGCCGATCTCGGCGAGCTGATTCTTGCGCAAATGCGCGATGCTGATCCGTTCGGTGATTTCGTGATCAAGGCGGACGGCGCCATCGCCGTCGAGATTGCGCTTGGCATCGGCGAAGATGCGTGCTTCACATCGAACGCCGCCAACGTATTTATCAATGCATCGGGGTGGCATGCAGCGGTTTCCCTGGAGCGCCCATTCGAACTGCCGCCTACGGCCGGGCCCAATTGGCTGGGGGCGATCGCAGCCGCATGCCTTGGTGTCGGCCAGGCCTTCAAGATTGCCCTGCACATGCCGGCAATGCACTTCGTGCGCAACGGCGTGTTCGATCTATTCCAGCTCAATTGGTCGCACGACAACGGACACGCGTCCTGGCCGCCAGAACTTCACGTCGGGAATGTCCTCATGGTCGGAGCCGGCTCGGTGGGGTCGGCAGCCGCGTATTGCATGCGGTTCGCCGGCCTGGCGGGCTCGATCACCATCGTGGACAAGGATCGAGTCAAGGTGGAGAACCTCAATCGGTCGGCTGTGTTCGGTCGCGGCACCGTCGGGCTCACCAAGGCGGATGCCGTCGCCCGTTTCCTTGCCAGTTCGGCGCTCACCCCGACGCCGGTGGACCTTTGGTGGCACGAGTTCCTCAAGCAGCGCCGGAGATCGTCCTTCGACTTCGATGTCTGGCTGCCGCTGGCAAACGAGGGCAACGTGCGCCTTGGGATGCAGCACAACGTCCCGCCGCTCATGGTGCACGCGAGCACGACCGCGAATTGGGGCGTGAATCACGGACGCCACATGCCGGGACGGGATGACTGTTTGGCGGACCGCTTTCCTACGGAGGTCTCTGCGGAGAGCCTCACGTGTGCGACCGCAGAAGTCGTAGTGCTAGAAGCAGGTGTGGACGCCGCGTTGCCGTTCGCGTCGCTCTTCGCAGGGCTTCTTGTCGCCGCTGATCTCGTGAGGGCGCAGCTATCCGGTTATCCCCAAGTTCCGAATTTCGCCCTGTTCGATTGGTTCGGTACTATGGAATCCATTCAGGCGTGGGATCGCAAGCCGCGGCCGGGCTGCATTTGTCAAGACCAGGGAGTCGCTTTCCACGACCAGTTCAATGGCCGTACCAGATATCGCAACCTGTTTCGGTTCGAGTGACTCTCGGCTTCGAAGGTTGCCGCAGGATGTGCGTCCGCACGGGTAACGAGGACTATACGGGGCAGCCAAGGGTGTCGGTAGGGCCGAACAGGCCGCGCTGATCCGCGGTCCCGTGCGTCCGATTGGACCGGCTTGCAGAGAAGGGGTGACAGATTCTGGGGTGTCGGTTTGTGTCGGAGAATACTTGAGCTGGACCCTTGTGCCACCCTATCGGTTGTCAAACGTGACGACCTCAGGGCCTGAATCAGGATGAATGATGCCGAATTGGACCCAGCCGGGCCTCGCGGTCCCATCCAGATAGATCGGGCGGGCGAAGCACAGTATGCCTGGATTCTCGAAACAGTACCGCTCCATCTGTCGGAATCGCTTGCCGTCGGACGACCACCCGCGGTTCAAGTCCCTCCGCTGGACGAATACATTTGCTTCCACTCCGTCCACCGCGCCGCCGATGGAGTGAGCGATGTAGTGCCCCTTGTCCCAACCGGCACCAAACGCCTTCTCGGTGGGGCCCACCCAGCCGCGCAACCGGTAGTCATCCCGAGCCCGACGGCGCGGAGCCGACCGACCGTACGCCACGACCAGTCGACTCTCGTCGGTTGCGCTGTAAGGTATTGCCCCGCTGGTCTCCAACGAAGTGTAGTGATCAAAGACGTACTCGAAACCACCCTGCCGTACCCGTAAGATCACTGCTGCTCTGGTATTCCTGGCAACGTAGGCGTCGCGGCAGACATAGGCCAATTGATCCTCGAAGTAGACGATTGCCTCCTCCGGATTGAGTCCTTCGGCCTCTCGCCACAAAGCTCGATAGTCGACGAAATCCGGATCCAACGGTCGCTAACCTCCAGTCAGGGCGTCGTCTCGGCGCCGATCAGCAAGTACAAACCAGCGCCGAGGTTCGCGGGCCGATGCGGCCCAATCCGGCGGGGACGATCACCGCTCCGTCGGCGGGATGGTAGCATGTGAAAACGGTTTCTCACTCCCTTCGTAATCGTCGTGTTGTGATCGTTGGCCAATGGGGCCGGTGCTCGCGATCACTAGTCAATTTTGGGACGGAGCGACGGTGTTTGGTCTCGCGGCGCCGAGGCGGAAGGATTGGGTGAACGCGGTCAGGACCCTCTCACCACGCCCGCCCATCATCCAGTTCTGGTCCGAGCCGAAGCTCATGGCCTACGATCCTGTCTACTGGCTGGTGCCCGGGTCAGGGAGGCGACTATGGTCTTGAAGGGGAACGAGCAGTTCGCGGCGAAGGCGGTGAGCGACTACTTGCGTGACGTGTCGCCTCCTGGAAACTGGGAGGCGGGGCCCAATCCCCCGGATCTTGTGTTCCACGTTGGCGCAGGCGAGGTGTGGGCCGGTGAGGTGACGGGGCTCTACCAGCACTTCAGCTATCGCGGACAGGCGCCACAGAGCCGGGAGGCGATGGACAATCCAATCATCAAGATGTGCGACAGAGTCCGTGCCCGGACTGCCGGAACCCTGACCAGGAGCTACGTGCTGCGGGCCTTCCCGCCAACATCGGTGCCGCTCAAACGTCTCGAACGGGAAGTGATGGACCATATTGCGAGTGGCATCGAAGGTTACTGGTCACTCGATCCGAAGGGCATGTTCACGCTGGAGACAACCCCGGGAGAACCGTACAGGTTTTCGTCGGTCCACGGCCTTCGACCGGAGGTGATGACAGCCGATGGTCGAGCGGTGGGTGCAGACATCGAGTCGAACGTTGAGTTCGCAATTGACAAGGCTCTGGCCGACAAGTGTCCGAGGATGGCATCCATCACCGGATATTCTCGAAAGCTGCTCCTTCTCGTGGGCGAGTACCGTCTTGCGTCCGCCGATACTGTGAGCCGCGTCCTGGCCCGGAAGGGTCTGAAACCGTTTGACGCGGTTCTCTATGTGGAATGGGGGATCTCCGTGTCCGTCGTGGCTGATGAGAGCGGGCTGTTTCCCACAGGGTGATCATCCGTGCCGCCGCCATTTCCCGCCACGGCTGCTGCCTTTCTCCCGACCTTGGTCCCGACGCGCCGGCGTTGACAGTCAGACGTCTCGCCTCTACAGTTCCGTCCAGCATCACCGCAAAGGAGCCGCGTGACCAAAAGCCTTCGTTCGAAGAAGCGCGTGAACTTGCGGGGCACGCAGCACATCCCAGCTCCAGGAGTGGAGGACGGAACGGGCCCGCCGCCTGCCACACCTGTTGCCACGCCTACCACGCCTCGACGGGCCATTCGCAGCGACGTCGACGGTCTGGCCGCCGTGTTGGATGCGCTGGGCCAGCGCCAGTTCGATTTGTACGACGTCTCCAACGCCGAGTGGCGAGCTATGTCGCGGCGACAGCAAGAGGAACTGGTCACGCACCAGAACCGGCGCGGAGCAGTCGACCACCATCTCGGCTCCACTTACTTCGGATCTGCCGTGCTGGCGGACGCTGTCAAGCGCGGCCATGAGCTGTACGTTTCGATGACGTCCGAGCAGCGTCGCGAGGTTCTGCATCCCCGACATCTCGACCAGTGGCTTGAGGATCGGAGGGTCATCACCATCGTCGCGCATGATCTCGACCTTGAAGAACCGCTGCCGGACTACCTTCAGCCCAAAAGCTATAGGATTCCCGACGAGGGTCCGTCGCCCCATTGGCCGCGCCCCGTCCAATTGACGGTCTCCATTAGTCTGGATGCTCCTCTGGAGCGCGTCGTTGGTGAGCTGCGGAATCTGATCGGGGGGTTGCACGCCCCGGCCGCGCGGCGCCCGCGCCGACTCTCGGCGACGCGTCGAAGCCGCGAGAAATATGACGACGACCAGGTGGCCACGATGATCCTGTGGTACTACCGGCAAGCCGCGGGCGAACCCCTCAAGCAGTTGGCCATCAACGCCGCAGGCCCCACGGCACGCCATGTGGCCGGTACGCAAGCCAAGATCCTTCGCCAGCTTCGTTGGTTTCGACGCGAACTCGGGATCGCGTAAGCCCCCACTAAGACGGCACTCTCAAACGCTTCGCACACGTGAGTGGCACATGTATCGTAGCTATATGCCACACACCACGATCGCATCCAGCTCTGCTCTTCTGCCGGTCCCTGCGTCTGGGCTCCCCTTCTTACGATCGGGCGCGGCCCGCGTCCCTACGGTCGATTCGACGAAGATCGAAACGTTGGTCGCACGCGCCATTGAAGCGTGCGCCCGGGTCCGGGGCTACGCGGTCGAGGTGAAGAGGACCGCCGAGCAGAAGTTGCGCGGGATCCGCGAGGCCGGCCTGCTCCTCTCTTTGGTGCAGCGGAGCGATGGCGGGCGGCCCCTGAACAACTCGTCAAGCGGGTTGACCAGTTTTCAGTTTGCGCTCAAGCAGGCCGGCATCAGCCGCCAGACAGCGAACGTGTGGCAGCGGGCGGCGGCGATCGCCGAGCCGGATTTCGAGCGGTTCATCGTGGATACCCAGCTCGATGGGCGTGACCTCACCATCGCCGAACTACTGCGCGCGTGCTACCCCGGTTCGGAGGCCGAGTCGAAGGCGTGCACGGTGAGATTCGTCCTGTCGGATTCGGACTGTCAGGAGTTCCTACGCTGGCTTGACATACTGGGAGCCGCCCACTTCACCCAGACTCCGAGTGAGGCGGTGATGGCCATCGTCGGGCAGGCGTACCGCGACTGGCTCGCTTCGCAGGCCCGACGGCGAGGTCCTGGCGCCGACGTCGTCGCTGGCGTCGCGTAAGTCGTAACACCCCCATTCGATTGAACTCACACGACCACGGCTCGGCGGAGCCTTGGCCGACAGGCTTTCCCTGGTATTGGAGCCATTGGCTCCAGAGAGGCGCGCATCATGAAATCGTCGAAGGCATCTCCTCATCGTTGTTTCGCGCTCGTCGATCTCACATCCGACCCACACAACGCGAACCGCGGTACCGACCGCGGACGTGAGGCGCTCACGCGATCGCTTCGAGAGTACGGCGCCGGCCGGGCTGTCCTCATCGATCGGCACGGCTGCGTCATCGCCGGTAACAAGACGGTCGAACAAGCCAAGGCGTTGAACATCCCGCTCCGCGTCGTAAGAACGGACGGCCGGCATCTCATCGCAGTACAGCGTGACGATCTGGATCTCGTCACCGACCCGCGTGCGCGGCAGCTGGCGATTGCCGACAACCGGGTCGGCGAACTCGACCTCGAATGGGATGTCGAGATGCTGAAGCAGTTGCACGCCGAGGGCCTCGATCTGTCGGCATTCTGGACCGACGACGAATTCGCGACGCTGTTTGCTGAGCCGACGACAGGCCTCACTGATGAGAACGCCGTCGTCGAGCCCGGGCCAACGGACATCGTCCGCGGCGAGCTCTTCGTCCTCGGCCGCCACCGGCTGCTGTGCGGAGACTCGACTTCTGCTGGTGATGTCGGCCGCCTCCTCGCTGGCACGACACCGGTGCTGATGACGACGGACCCGCCGTACGGCGTCTCCTACGATCCGGCCTGGCGGCATCGAGTCAACCCGAGCCAGCGCACGGCGGTCGGCAGGGTGATGAACGATGACCGTGCCGAGTGGACGGCGGCGTGGCAGCTATTCCCGGGCGCGATCGCGTACGTGTGGCATGCGGCGCTCAAGGCGCCCACGGTCGCTGCCGACCTTGAAGCGGCGGGCTTCAAGATTCGCAGCCAGATCATCTGGGTGAAGCAGCACTTCGCGCTCAGTCGCGGCGACTACCACTGGGGCCATGAGCCCGCTTGGTACGCCGTCCGCGGTACCGGACAGTGGCGCGGCGATCGGCGGCAAACCACCGTCTGGGAAGTCGCCAACTTGAATCCGATGGGCGGCACGCGGTCAGGCGACAACGCGGTGACTGGCCATGGCACCCAGAAGCCGGTCCGGCTCTTCGAGATCCCGATTCTCAATCACACGGTCGCCGGCGACGCTCTTTACGACCCGTTCTGCGGCAGCGGCACGGCGATCATCGCCGCCGAAAAGCTCGGGCGCGTCTGCATCGCGATGGAAATCGATCCGACCTACGTCCAGGCCACAGTCACGCGCTGGGAGGCGTTCACCGGCCAGAAGGCGCACCGCGGTGTCGCCCACGGCCCGCGGGTGCGACGGAGGACACGATGAGTACGGCACCCACGCGACGAGGCCGTCGCGGACGTGGCGGCCAACGGGGGCACGAACCCCGCCCCCGCATTCGTACGCGCGAGCTGCGGGCGATGGAACTGGCCATCCAGGGCTGGAGCCAGCCGCAGATCGCCACGGAGCTGGGCGTCAGCCAGGCCGCCGTCTCCAAGATGCTCCGTCGTGCGGACGAACGCGTGCTGCGTGACCTGGTCGGCGCGGTGGAGCGACATAAGGCGCGGCACACCGTCCGCCTCGAGCATCTGTACGCGGAAGCGATCCGCGCCTGGGAGCGCAGTAAGGCGGACACGACGCGGCGCCGACAACGAAAATCCCAGCCGGGCGCGGGCGGAGCCGCCAACACCGTCGCCGAGATCGTCGTCGAGGATCAGCACGGCGATCCCCGCTATCTCGAGCAAGGCCGGAAGGCGCTGCTGGATCTCCGCAAACTGTGGGGGCTGGATGCGCCGCAAAAGGTCGACCTGCGGGCGACCCGCGACCCGTACGACGACATGAGCGAGGAGGCCCTGCGCGAAGAAATCGCGCGGCACGCGCGCCTCATCGGTCCGGCCGCGCCGCTCACGAGCGATGCCGCGACGACCGATCCCGTCCCGATCGAAGGACCGACCGATGCACCCGTGACGTCTACACCTGTCAGCTCACCTGAAAAGGACACCGACCATGCCAACGACCACTGAAAGCCTGATTCGTCAACTCAAGTTCGAAGACGCACTGCTGAAACGGCAGGCGGAGCGGTCGCTCCGCGCCTACGTGGAGCAGGCCTGGCCGGTTCTTGAACCCGACACGCCGTTTCTCCCGAACTGGCACATCGATTATCTCGTGGAGCACCTGGAAGCCGTGACGGCCGGCCAGATCACGCGTCTGCTCATTACCCTGCCGCCCCGGTACATGAAATCTCTGCTGGTGTCGATCCTGTGGCCGACATGGGAATGGATTCAGGCCCCCCACCGTCGCTGGGTGTTCGCCAGCTACGCGGAGGCGCTGTCGAGTAAGCACTCCGTGGACCGGCGCACGATCCTCCAGTCGCCCTGGTATCAGGATCGGTGGGGCGATCGGGTCCGTCTCGCCTCGGATCAGAACGTCAAGAACGAATTCCTCAACACGCGGCGGGGGCACATGATTGCGACCTCCATCGGCGGGTCCATCACCGGCAAGGGCGGCAACCGCATCGTCGTTGACGATCCGCACAATCCGGTGCAAGCCGAGAGCGACGTCCAGCGTGACGCCGCGTTGACGTATTTCAGTCGCACCCTCTCGACGCGACTGGACAACAAGAACGACGACGCGATCGTCGTCGTCATGCAGCGGCTGCACGAACGCGACCTAGCCGCGCTCTGCCTCGATCTCGGGTACACGCACGTGTGTCTGCCCGCCGAAGCCGAGGTGCCGACGCGGCTCGTGTTTCCTCGCAGCCAGCGCATCTACGATCGGATGCCGGGCGACCTGTTGTGGCCGGAACGCGAAAACGCTGCCGTGCTGACGCAACAGAAAGTACTGCTTGGGTCGGCGGCGTACGCGGGGCAGTACCAACAGCGACCAGCTCCGGCGGGCGGCCTCATCTTCAAACGGGAGTGGTTTCGCTTCTACGACACGCTGCCGAACGTGCAGGATCTGACCCAGTCGTGGGACATGTCGTTCAAGGGCACCGACTGCAGTGATTATGTCGTCGGGCTCGTCGCCGGTCGGATCGGCGCCGATATTTACCTGATCGATCGGACCAAAGGACAATGGGGCTTCAGCGACAGCTGCCAGGCACTCGAAGCGTTCTCGCGCAAGTACCCGCGGTCCCGGACCAAGCTGATCGAGGAGGCCGCCAACGGCGCCGCGATCATCGACGCGCTCAAGCACCGCGTATCCGGTATCGTGCCGATTAGGCCCGAAGGAGGCAAAGTCGCCCGCGCGCAGGCGGTGCAGCCGCAGGTCGAAGCGGGCAACGTCTACCTCCCGAACCCTGGGCTGCACGGCACGCTGCTGCCAGAGCGGGCCTGGGTCGACGACTTTCTTCACCAGCTCACGGTGTTCCCCAACGGCGCGCACGATGACGACGTCGACGCCTTTACGCAACTGCTCGTGCGGGGGTTGCGGCGCCGTCGCATCCACGCCACGTGGTGACGCGACGGTCCGCGATCAGACTGGAGGGGCGGCGGTCACGCCACCGGCGCGATCGACATGCTGAGCCGATAGTTGAAGAGGGACACGCCGGTGGCGCGTTGCACCGCGAGCGTCAGATCCGGAGAGATCTCCTTGGCAATGATCAGCCCGCGGCACGGGCCGTTCCCGAGATGCGCATCCACCCACGCCATGTAGTACAGCACCTGCCCCAACGTCTTGTTGCGGCCGCGCGACAACTTCAGCTCGATGACGACAAAGTGCTGCTGCCGATCGACCGCGAGGATATCGATCCGCCCGTCGGCAACCGGGAATTCGATCCCAGATCGGCCGTCACGTTCGACCACCTGAAGCCCCGCCTCGATGAGTCCCAGATTCTTCGCGAGAAAATCGCGGAGGTCGGCTTCGGCGGCAAATTCCTGGTCGGCCGCCTCGGCATCGCCGGGCAGTTCAAGGTCGTCACCGTCACTACCGTCGGCCAAGAACGCCTCGTACTGGTCCTTGAGACGGAGCACCCGCTCACATTCCCGTCCGCCTGACGGCGTCGCGCCGAGAGGCCAATACTCGGCCCGAAACGCGTCCAGGAGCCCATGCCTCCGGAACAGCTCCACGAAGTAGCCGCGTCGGACCGACGAGTCGTAGCCGCGATCCCACTCGATTTCCATGGTTCGAATGCGTTCGACGTCGGCCCCGAGTCCGTGCTGTTCGGCGAAGGGATACGCCTGTTTCAACGGCAACCTCTTGCTTGCGGGCTGTTCCATCAGATGCTCTCCCCTCTGAGCCACGGCACCCATCTGTGACGTGGCCGCGAGTGACCCTCGTGATTGTAGATCACACTCATCGTGTGTAGACACTCCAGAGCCGGCCGCCAACCATGACAGGCATGCCGCCGGCGATTCGCAAGCACTTTGGTCGTCGTATCCGCGAGTTGCGGCTCACCCGCGATCTGTCTCAGGAGCAGTTGGCGGAGCGCGCGGGCCTGCACCGCAATTACGTCGGCGGGATCGAGCGGGGCGAGCGCAACGTCGCGATCCTCAATATTGCGAAGCTGGCGGCCGGATTGGACATCACCCTCGCGGAGCTGTTTGCGCCCTTTACGCACCGACCCCGCCGACACTGACTCCGACACGCACATTCGCTCTTCGGCACCACGAACGCAAGGGCATTCGCCGCTTGTTTGACTCAGCCTGCAGGGTGGGCCCATGCCGGCCTCGATCTCGCCGGCACACGATGCAGGGTCCGCGTTCGGCCGTCACACGTCTGTCTGAGTCCATCGCTGTGTCTTCGCCTGGTCACAAAGGACTTCACTTCGGCGCCGGACAGAGCGAATGTGCGGACACCGGTCTGGGAAGCCGCACGTCGCGGCTTCCAACCGACCGGAGGAGATTCCACGACGATGCGCGGACAGAAGAACCCTCCCCTTGACCTGACCCCGGTACCCGAAGGCACGCCGCTGACATTCGACACGATGGCGCGGGCGTACTTGGAAGACTACGTGCTGCAGCGCTATCGGACGATGAACACGGCGCGGCCGCGCGTCGAACACCTGCGCGGCTTCTTCGGCGGCTGGGCCGCTGAGGCCATGACCGGCGACAGCGTGCGCAGCTACCAGCTGCACCGCCGAAAGCAAGGTGCGGAAGCCGCGACAATTAACCGCGAAACCTCCGCGCTCAGCCGCATGTTTCAGTTGGCCATTCGGCGCGGTCTATTGGAGCGCATGCCCCTGTTTCCGAACCGGTTGGAAGAGAATCCGCCGCGCGAGGGGTTCTTCGAACATGACGAGTACCTGAAGGTCCGCGCCCATGCGCCAGCGTCCTATCAGGACGTGCTCGACTTTGCGTATTACTCGGGGTGGCGCCGGAATGAGATCCTGGAACTCACTTGGAACGAAGTGGATTTGGGCGGCGGGGTGATTCGGCTGCCCGCGCGCCGATCCAAGACCAAGACGGGCCGCATGCTGCCGATCTCGGCGCCGTTGCGGCAGGTGCTGGATCGTCGGACGCGCGCGCGTCGCCTCGGCGATCAGCGCGTGTTTCGGCGCGACGGCGTCACGGTCCGCGCGTGGCGCTACGCCTTGCGCGACGCCTGCCGGAAGGCGAAGGTCCCGCATCGGCTCCTACACGACTGTCGCCGCACGGCCGCGCGAAATCTAATCCGGGCCGGCGTACCGGAGCGAATCGCGATGCTGCTGACCGGCCACAAAACGCGGGCAGTGTTTGATCGCTACAACATCGTGAACGAACGGGAACTGCTCACGGCAGGGGAACGTCTGGCCGCCTATGTCGCGAAGATCGGTTCCTAGCGCTATTTGTAACACCGAGCGAGGACGTCACCACTGGCAACCAAGTCGTGCGCGGGCAGTGCAGGTTGCGGCGCTTTCATCCTGGCTCGACATCGAACCCGTTGAACTTCGCCAAGTGCTCGGGCTTGGTGCCGACGGGTACCGCGACAACGAGAGCCGACCGAGGTCGCGTCATCGCAACGTATGCGGTCCGCAGCTCTTCCGAACCATGTCCAGCTTCGGAGAGCCGCTTCGGAGTGCAGGGAGGGTGTCTGCTGAGCGCCAGCAGTACTGCTTCGTAGGTCTTCCCTTTCGCCGCATGGATCGTCTCCACGGCGATCGGCTGCGGCGCCGCGGGAGCGTCAAAAAAGGAGCCAACCGGCCAATCTAGGAAATCCTTCGAATGCTTGTCCTTCTCACCCTTCTTCCCCTTCACGACTCTGTGCTGCTTGGCCCCAATCCTGTCCGCTGAGTCCGTAGGGAATGACCACGGGGCTGTGCCCGCCCAGGCTCGGAAGACGTCCCTCGTGGTCGACACCCATACGTTCAACGGGGAGCAGGTGGCGGGCAAGCGGTTCATCAGCCTATGGAGTGCCGCGCTCACAGCGGCTGGTCGCCGAAAGGCCCCGACTTGATCATCGAGATTCAAGGCCCTCCAATCGCCGCCGAGAAGGTAGACTAGCGCGGCCTCCAAGGCCCGACGCGCCTCCTTTAATTGGCTCTGTTCTCTCCGCCAAGCGGCCGACGCGAGCAGCTTCGTTGCGGGATTCGATACAGACCAAGGGTCCACCTGATCCGAAAGCCTGAGAATGCGACGAAGGAGTGTCCTTCCGCGGATCAAAATGACGCTGTTCTTCGGTGTCGGCTCGACGCCCATCGATCTGCAGAAACCTATAAACCGAGGAATGAGCGCGTCAGGGCTCTCCTCGTCGTAGGTCCAGAGCACTGGGCGCCGATGGTCCTGCCGACCCCTCGCCGCCTTGGACAACGTGGAGAACGGGTACGTCGCGTCACAGATCGCCTGTGAGCTTCGCAGGTTCGCCGTCAGCACCGAGGGCCTCTCCCAGTCCGGTGCGCCTTCCTTCTGGACGAACAGCTCGGGATGAGCGGTCCGCCACTCGTAGATCGCCTGGTCGGGGTCGCCGACCAACACCACCTCTTTCAGCCCGGCCTCAACCAAGACATCGATCATCCGCATCTGAGAGTGAGACGTGTCCTGAGCCTCGTCAACGAGTAGCTCGGGAAAACGCCTAACGACGGCTTTCGCGATCCACGGATACGTCTCCAGAACGCGCACGGCCCAAAATGCGGCATCAGTCTGGGTAGCGAATCCAGCTTTCGCGAACCGCTTCTTCATCGCGGTACATCGGGTGTGCTTCAATGGGCACTTCCAAGGTGTTGACCTGATGTCCACCACTTCTCCGGACAGGTCCCACGAGAAATGCGTCAGATTGCAACCCCGGTTGCATTCCTTAGCGCCCCAAGCCCACGCACCCGTCTGCGACCAGGGCCTCTCTCCGAATCCAACGACGATTGGCCTTTCGGAACAGTTCATGACCCTATGACCAAACGGGAGAAAGACAAACCGGTTGATAAACGAGTCGAGTGTACCGATGTAGTGCGGCGCTTCGTTCGCCCTCTCGGCGCCGAGGAGACCCAGCATTATTCGAATCTCCTCGCACGCGACGTTCGTAAACGATAGAGCAGCCAACCCGGCGTGAGGCAAGGTCCATTCGCCCACCCGTCTTGCGATTCGGTGTGCGACGGTCAACGTCTTCCCGCTACCCGGACAGGCGCGGAGGACGAATCGGCCAGGTCGCTTGATCGCGTCAGACTGTTCCGGGCTCGGCAACGGCAGTGGCATCGGTCCCCTCGGTCAACGCCTCGTCTGTAGGCATAACATGCTTCAATGCCTCGTCTATGTACGACGGCACGCGGAACGGACGGGCACCGATGCTACCTTCGTTTTCAGCCAACAACGAAGCCAGGCGTTGAGACACCTCGGCCTTGACATCGGCGAGCGCCCACCACACCGTCGCAGCACGTTCCCAATCATCCATGGCAACTTGGCAGGACTTCTCAAGGCGGCTGGCTATCACAGGGTGCCCGGATCCTCGGACAGCCTCCACGAGGGACGCGACGTTCATGCCGTCAAAGCCAAGTTCACACTCCAGTGTCTTGCGCGCGACATGGACGCCGACTTGTCCGCCTTTGAGCGTGAGGGTTTTCATGCAGCGTGCGGATGGGAGGCCCGCCTTCAGTTTGCGCACGCTCTCTTGTATGTCGTCATCGACCGACACCCGATTCGCGTCCGTCTTCTCAGAGCATCGGTCGTCATCGGTAATGATGGCGCAAGGGATGTCGAGACGTTCCTTTGGATTACTGGAGTTGAACAACTTTGCGAACGGCGCAAACGAGACCCCAGATACGTTCACGACCTCGACCGCCCCGTGGTCGATTCGGCGACCCAGCCGCAGGGCGAGAGCGGGCACAACGAGAGCTTCTGATATCCCCTCCACGAGCAGCACGCCTCGAGCGAAGAACAGTTGCGAACGAGTCACGTCCAAATAGCGCTTCAGATCCTGCTTCTCGACGGCTGAGAGGGGGCAGCGTCTGATGGCGGTAGCCGCGAGAGAGGCGTCGGCGCTTCTGTGGATAACAACGACGCTGTCGAGATCCGCCCGTGACGTTAGAGTAGGAGAGTGTGAAGTGACGAACACCTGCACTTGCCCCATCTCGTTGTCTACGACACTGGTGCGGTCGAGAAAGTCATAGACGAGCACCTGAAGCTGTGGGTGGAGATGGGCCTCTGGCTCTTCGATGAGAAGCGCGTTAAACGTTAGGGGATCCGCCCGACGCAGCTCGACAAGGTCGCCAAGAACGACGCCCATGTAGATCAAGTTGTTAAAGCCCATCCCGTTCTGTTCCACGCCGAAGCCGCCACGGACATGGTTCGTGAGATCCTCAACAACGGCGTCTCCGAGCAGTTCACGCTCGTTTCTCGTTAGCCGCCCCAAGTCGAGCACGATGCTCGATCCTTCTGGTCGGGCCACACGGTCCAACACGCCGGCGTGTTCAGCCGCCGCTTCGCGGACATTGGCGAAACCCGCCTGGTCATACACCGCCAAAAAGCTAGTTCCCCCGCCGTGTGGCAACAGTGGGCGCAACGCCTCAGCGAGTCGGTCGAACACCGGGGGCAAGAAGCCAACGCGGATAGTCTGGCGCAAGCTCCGCCCAGTCAGGTCGACTAGGTGTTCGTTGATTGTCTCGGCCGCCCTCTGCACTCCCTTCTCCTTGAGAATGCTCTCGTTAGCGGTGCGAGCATGACCGAGGATGCGCTCACGATCCGCCTCGCTATCGATCACGTGTCGAATCAGTTGGCCCAGTCGACTGCCGCGCCCAGGTCTCAAGTCCGACTCGGCATCCCGCAGAGCGCCCAGGTAGATGTGCGAAATCAGCTCATGCGTGCTGCCGCTCACCGACTGGCCCTCCAACTCTCCACCCCATACCATGGGATGAATGCGGGTGCGCCCCTTGACCTGTTCTGAAATGAACCGAACGTGCAGTTCAGCGCGGGGCACGTCATGAGCCGAGAGCAGCTCGTAAAACGCTCCCTGCTCGTCTTCGGAAAGCCCTTCGAAGACAGCATCAAGCCGAACTTCCGTTGCCGGAACCGTGGTGGCACCACAGTGAAAGTCCGCCTGCGATACGTACACGTCGCGTCGGCCCGATCCAAGACTGAAGAGAATGCGCAAGGCGTCTATCAGTGCCGTCTTCCCGGTGTTGTTCTCGCCGATGACCACGTTGGTGCCGGCCCGAAACTCGAACGTGATACCCGGCGATCCGAAACAGCGGAAGTTCTCAATTGTCAAAGTGGCGAGGTGCATTCACCCTCCAGAAGACAAACCGACCACGGCCGTTACCGGCGGCGGGCTTGTGACAGCAGGAACTACGACCGGCTTGGTGTAGCGTTCCACCGCCTCGAGCAGGCGTTGAGACTGCGGCCCGTGTTTGCCCGTCTGCAGTTCATTCAACACGGATGGCACGTGCCAGCCAAGCACGAGGATCTCGGCGAATGTGTTGTCCGCCCGCCTGACACGCAGCCGCAGCGGTTCTGACGTAGCCTGCTGAGAGGGATACAGTAGGACCGCTGCGTCGCGAATGTGGTTCTTGGCCTCTCCATAGGCCTGGGCATAGACAAACGCCTGGTAGATATCACTATTCGCCACATGCCGGTCGTCGTAGGCCTTGTACTTGGCATCGATCGGTAGTCGTACCTCGAACGTCGGTGCCCGCTCCACGACAAGATCTGGAATCACACGGCCGTACGGTCGTCCGCCAGCCTCGCGAATCACTGAATCGTCCGCCAACTGATAGCGCACTCGGAACTGGTGCGGGCTCAGAAGGCGGTGGCAGGCACGCCAGACGAAGCGCTCGAAGAGCGAGTTCATGTCGAACAGGAAGGCGTAGCTGTTGACGCGTCCGCCCGACAGGAGGTCGCCCGCACCAAGACCATCGATCACCAGATTCGCGAGGACGTGGGCGTCCCGGTAGTGCTCATTGAGACGGTGATACTCAACAGCTCTCCGCACAGGCCTTCCGTCATCCCCGCCCGCCACGTCGCCGAACAGGTCGGCCAGCAGCGACACGCGCTGGCCGAGCGCCGGTGGGAGTGGACAACGACGTGCTGCTTGGAGGGCGGCCGTCAACAAGCGGTTCTCGCCGATATCGTGTCTGCGGTCATCGTGACTACACGCCACCTGGTCACATCGTCCAAACCGCTCGGTCACTTGCCGCCTGACGTCAATCCTGCCGCGAACGACGCCCAGCCACTCATTCTGGTGGACGTAGTCCGCCAACAGTCCGTTGCGCACAAGGCGCTCGCACTGTTCGGCCAGCAACAGAACGAACAATTCGAGAAGGCCGCACTTCGAGGTATCGACGTCGCGGCAACTAGGTAAGCGGCGTAGCGTCTCCAGACCGCTCGCGAATCGGATCATTTGCAGGAGATCCAGCGCATCGCCGGCGAGCTTCGGCACCACGCGGATCTCGAACTGCTGGAAACGAACGACGCCGACCCAAGACGTTGCCGAGACCCTGACGCCTCGCTTCATCTCTTCAACGACCAAGCGCCCTTCCTCGCCACTCGCGAGGGTGCGGAGGAGGGGTAGGTCCCCGGGCGAGAGCGAACACCCTTCGAGCAGGATGGACTGCCACTCCGCCACCGTTCTGCAGAGAATGCCTGGCCTTGGCCCGGTCATCATTCCTCTGTCGACTTGGCCAGCAGGTGCTTCTCGAGCGCTCTCACAACTGATTCCGGATCGTCCAGCAACTGCGTGTTCAAACGGCCCTCCGCATCCACCAACTCTTGGCCGACGTACTCCGCAAGGCGGGCATAGTCGTCGTAGCAGTATTCCTGCAACAAGGGAAGGACGTCGTACCGCATTCGTCGCCCGAATTCCGTGACGTCGGTGACAGGCTGAGTGCCATCGAGAAAGAACGCGTGCCCAATCTGCTTTTCGCGCCCTTCGCGCGACGCGATTTTGCGGTTCAGCGCCTCAAGGAAGTCCTCCAAGGCGAGTGTTCCCACCTTCGCGCCAGTGAGGATCGTGGCACTGGGCATGATCTCCACGAAGGCAAAGCGGCGACGCAGCGCTGAGTCCATCAGGCGAATGCTGCGGTCGGCAGTGTTCATCGTGCCGATGATGAACAGGTTCGGGGGTACGACGAATCGGTCACGACTCTGTGGAAGGACGATTCCGATCCCCCGTTTGTCGGCCTCGATGAGGGTGATCAACTCGCCGAACACCTTGGCGATGTTGGCCCGGTTGATCTCGTCGATCAGCAACAGGAACGTGTCTTTTGGCTTCGCGGCTGCTGCCTTGGCGTATCGCTTGAACACTCCATCCTCGAGGTTCAGCGACAAGGCCCCGGACTCCCCTTTCACGGGCCTGAATCCCTCTACGAACTCTTCGTAGCTGTATGAGGGATGGAACGTGAGCTGGAGAAGATGGCCGCTGTTCGTGAGGTCAGCTTCCGCACGAGCGAACTTCTCTTTGTCGCCGAGGAGGGCGGCCGCGTCGCTTCGGCCATTCCGCCGGGCCAACCAGGACATGGCAAAGCGTCGCGCGACCCAGGTCTTTCCGGTTCCTGGTGGTCCGTACAGGATCACCTGTTTCTTCCGATCAAGGGCAGCCTGCAGCTCCAGGAAAAGGGGATCCTCGGGCACTGGGCCCGGGCCGTCCCCAATCAGTTCTTCGTAGAGTGCCGCCGGCAGTTTTGCCACCGTGACGAATCCCCACGATTCCTGCGGTGGAATCTCCCGGGCAATTGAGGTGTCCCACTTCACTCGCACGGTATGTCTGTGGTCGGAGCGCTCCGTGTTCCACTCGTACCCGGGCTCGACAACTTCACCGACCGCCAATATCTGCGTCTTGCCCTTGTTGGCGACAATCAAGTCACCGGGCTTCAACTCGCGGAGAGTCCAGACTTCGGTGGCCTTCTTCTTAATGTTGGAGGGATTGGTCTTGTACTCCTCCGCGAACAGCTCAGCGAACCTCGCCCGGAAGGCGGCCTCGTCCTGGTATTCTGTGAGATCTCCCACCGCGTCCCATCCAACGCAGATATAGCCGCCTGCGAGGCACTCCTCCCAGAACCGCGCTCCGGAACCGGGTGCGATCTTGACAATCTGGCGGGCGCCGGGACGTGGGTCTCGCCATACATAGACTAGGCGCATGATCTCGCCGTCGGACCACCCACTGAACTCGGGACGCGCACGGACCACGTCTCGCAAACGCCTGTTGAGTTGCACTGGCCCCAGGGACTTGAACGATGACGGCTCTTCTCCCAATAGCCCGAGGAAGTGCTTAAGGTGCGCGGTGGAACATACCGGGACGATGTGTTCGGGAAAGTAGATGTGGAGTGTCTTGAGCAAGAGTGCGGGACCGTACTGGAGAGGCTCGAGCGCTTCGATCTCCGCCCATTCTTCACGCGAGGCAAGCTCAAACGCCTTGACGAAGGTACCGCGGAGGAGATCCCAACCTTCGACTTCGTCCTTCGCGAATGGCGCCACGTACCAGCCCGGCTTGTCACTGCGCTTGTACAGAATGAGTTTCGCAGACGACCCACCGCGGACGCTGCCCAGTTCAGAGGACTTGAACTCGACCCATCGGCAGTACGTGTCGCTCGAATCCGCCTGTCCTAGTGCATAGCGCTCTACCGGTAGGGTCGGCCAACCCTCAAGAGGGAAACGCTTGAGGATCTCCTGCCGTTGTTCTTGACCGAGCTTCTCCTTCTGCTGTGCGTCCCGCCGATCGAAGTTCGTGATTGCTTGCTGCAGTCCTGGTACTGTCGCCATGCTTGTCCTCAATCTACCCCTGGCGCTCGCGGCGCCAGCCAACCCGCGACGGGAAATACTTCCGTTCACGCGGCCGCGTGCGCAGATGGTGACGGTTTAGGTCATCAAGGGGGTATTGTGCGCCGATCCGCCCACTGACGCCACCTTTGTAGAACCGCGATACGGTTGTTTGTGGTCGCCGGCTCGAAGCGCTATACTCCGGCCGGCGCGAGTGTCTGGGGAGTTCCATTTTGTAGCCTGAGCCTACTCGTGTCCGCGGGGTGGTGCGCTGGGGTCTGACTCCTAGTCAATGAGAGGGCATCGGGGCGCCTCTTTGTGGCTGGTGTATAGCCAGCCCGTACCAGTTGTTTCGTATAGCAGCCGGCGTTCCGAACGACGTCGGCCGCTGGGGCAGCCGCCGTCGTTCGGAACGCCGGCCGCTCACGGTAGGATGAGCAAACTAGACTTCAGCCGCCACCCTGCGTCCGGCCGCGCTCGCGAGCGTTTGGTCGTCTCTCTGCGGCGTAGCGCCGCGCGCCCTTCAAAGTTAAAGCCGTTGGTTCTTCTCTGTGGTCGGGAGGACAGTCCACGCCGCGCACGCCTCCGGGAGTACCTCGCCCAGCGGCCGAACAGCGTTTTGCCGCTCGTCTTCTACGCGGAAGATGTCTGGATGGAGATTCAGGCGAGCGGCCGGAACATGCTTGAACTCGAGGAGGAGCTTGCTCGCCTTGCTGATTTGGTCGTCGTCATCGTCGAAAGTGCGGGCTCGATCGCTGAACTCGGGGCGTTTGCACTGAGCGAACCTCTTCGCCGTAGAATGTTAGCCATTCTGGATCGGCGCTATCTGGGCCAGAGATCCTTCATCAATTTCGGGCCGGTGTCTCTGATCGACAAGTATTCGCGTTTCGGAAAGGCAATCTACTGCGACCTAGACGCGATCCTGCTAAGTGGCGAGGATATTTTCGAACGACTCAGTCGGGCCACTGGCATCGGGAGACCGTTGGAGGTCGATAGGGGGCCAATCTCCAACCAACCGAAGCAACTTATGTTCTTGGTGGCCGACATCGTTTTCATCGCGGGCCCATTGACGGCTGAGCAATGCGATGCCATGGTCGAGGAAGTCGTGGGGAAGAACACTTCGCTCACAACGAAGGAGGCCTTGGCGATCCTCAAAGCGCTCGCTCAGGTAACTGTCAAGAGGTACAAGGGCGCTGATTACTACTCCGCGGTCCCAGGGGCTGGCATCAGCGCTGAAGCATCCCCGAGAGTCGACGAGTTACCTAGACTCCGTGCCCAGTACCTCGGTGGCTTGTCAGCGATACCAGAGTGGCGGCAACTTTTTCGCGAACTTGCGTGACATGTCGGTATGAATCTGCGGGATTATCTTGCGTCCGCACTGTTGCTACCCGCTCCGTACCTCGATGCTATCTCTCGGTCAGCGAGCAGACGCTACAAACGGCTGTTCCTTCCTAAACGAGATGGTTCCAAACGCGAGGTGTTCCATCCATCTCGGGAGCTCAAATTACTGCAACGTTGGCTAGCAGAAACCGTCGTCTCGAAATTTCCAGTTCATCCAGCTGCGACCGCATACAGACCGGGTCTCGGGATTCGGCAGAACGCGGAACGCCACCTCGAGAACAGATTCCTGCTGCGCCTGGACCTCAAGGAGTTCTTTCCTTCGATTCAAGAAGATGACATACGCGCGTTCCTCGCACTCCAGTCGAGTGTGGAGGGAGCCACAACTGTGTGGGACGAGGACAGCGTCGGGTTCTTCTTGGGCATTGTCCTGAAGGACCGAAGGCTGTGTATTGGGGCACCATCGTCGCCAGCCCTCTCGAACGCAGTGTGCATTGAGTTGGACCGGAATCTTGATGCTCTTGCAAGCGGACTGGATGGGACGTACTCACGATACGCTGACGACCTGTTCTTTTCCACGAATAGGATCGGCGAGCTAGGGGCCGTGGAACGGAGGGTTGCCGAGATTCTCCGTCGCCTGTCGTACCCGCGCGGGTTGGCCTTGAATAGGGACAAGACTCGGTACTCGTCGATGAAGACACGGCGAGCGGTGACCGGCGTGGTCCTGACCTGTGAGCGTCAGGCTTCAAGTAGACACTGTTCGTTGGGTCGGAAGCGAAAACGACTGCTCCGAGGGATGATTCACCGCCTGGAGTCGCTCGACATGCAGGAAAGGCTCTACCTAGCAGGATGGCTAGCTCATGCAAAGAGTCTTGAGCCCGACTTCATTAATCGACTCGTTCTTAAGTTCGGCAGCGATCGGATCATTGGCTCGATGAACATGAATTGGAAGCCCGCAGTGTAGGCATCGCCAGGCCGTAGACGGCTTTCACGATGCGGAACCTCGAGCGCGAGTGGAGGGTCGAACGAGCTACCGTCCCTGCACGGCGCTGGTCGGTTTCGACAAAGTAATGTCTCCTTCGCACTTGTGAAAGTGGTGACTTCTGTCTGGCTCAACGGTGTTCGAGATGACGCCCATGACAAGCACCGGGAGCGTCAACAGTCTGCCGCACTTTCGGTAGTGACCCCCGCCTGCCATCCCTGAGCAACAGGCAGATGATGATCTCAACCTCACTCCCTGACCATCTCGCCTCGCGCCTGACTACCACGTTGACAGCGACGCAGAACGGCCAAGTCGGGCCGGTTCGGGCAGAGAGGGCGAATCCCAGCTACGCGGATTCGATGGTCGCCACCGGCTGCTTGAGTACCCACCCCACCGCCTCCGAGTCCTCCGCGCGGCGCTGAAGCACCAGTCGCGCAAGATGGTCAGGGAGACAGGACGAGAACTTGAGGCCGGCGATGGCGTCGTCTGTCACCGCTGGCAGGACGATCGACGTGGCTCCGCTCTTGAGCCGGTCGATGGCCATCGCGGCCTGGGACATACCGTCCGCCGCCAGCCGGATCGAGAAGTTGTCATGTTGCGGCGCCGCCAGACCAGCCACGCCTAGCGATGCCGCCAAGCTCGCGTTGGCGCGCGCGCCGGCAAAGGTCCACCACTCCACCAACCCATCGCCTCGCATTCGGAGGCTGGTGCCCTGCCCATCATTCCAGGCGAACTCGCTAAGTGCTTCCTCGAAAGCCTTCCGGCCTCGGCGCGTCAGTGCGGCGGCAGGCAGGTTCACGCGTCCAGCGACGACGCGCGCGATCATTCGGCAGAGGTCGAAGCCAAGCGGCACGCCGTCACCGAGCCAGCGCGACTTGCCAGGAGCATCGGTCGGCACGACGTAAGCAACCCGAGCCGCCCAATCCACGCGCTCCACAGCCCACGACCGACCGCCCAGCAGCAAGACGGTGTTGCCCTCGCGGCCCAACGCAAATGTCAGGTGATGCACCGAGCCGAGTTCAAGCTCGCCGTGAAGAACGGAGAACAGCCCCTCGGAGGTGAACGCCGACACCAGGTCCATGAAGTGCCGCCAACCGAACTCCCTCTCGGCCTCGGTCCCAAGCGACCAGACCCCGCCGTCCTCGAAGAGGTACTGTCGCTCGAGCATGAAGCGGATGACCTCGTCGCGCTCGCCTGGCGTCATCGCCGCGAAGCCACGGTGTCGCCCGATCCAAGCCGGCCAGTCTCCCGCCGGGAGCCCGCGCTCCTGTAGGCACAACGCCATGATCTGCTGCGCCAGCAAGTGCATCGGCGAGGCTGGAGCCTCGATGCGCTCGACATAACCGTCTGCCCATAGCTGACGGAGCGCTACCGCGCGAACAAGCGCCCCGGTGTCGCGAGCGAGGAAGAGGCAATTGCGGACCGTCCCGGCGCGTCGGCCTGTTCGACCGAGCCGCTGCAAGAAGGACGCGACCTTTCCGGGTGCGTCGATCTGAATGACACGGTCGAGATCACCGATGTCAAGCCCGAGTTCGAGCGTGCTGGTCGCGACAATGACGCAACTAGACGACTCCGCGAACGCCTGCTCGGTCTGCCGTCGCTCGTCGGCGCTGAGCGAGCTATGGGACACGAACGTCTGCGTTCCCTTTGCGCGTAGCGCGGACGCGATGGTCTCCGCCCCCGACCGACTGTCGCAAAATACGAGCCGCTTCTCGCCTCGATGAAGCGCGGCAATCACGGTCGCGGCGTTCGCATCGTTGCCGACGAAGTCGATACTTACTTCAGCCGCGGCATCGAAGCCGGCCCCTCCGCGCACGACAACCCGCTCACCCGTGGCCGCGCCGGCCAGCCACTCCAGCAAGGCGTCGGGATTTCCGACGGTCGCGGACAGTCCAATTCGCTGCGGCTCTCGTCCGGCCAGCCGACGCAACCGCTCGAGGACGGCGAGCAAGTGCCATCCGCGATCATCACTCCCAAATGCGTGCACCTCGTCGACAATCACGACTCGCAGGTCGCCGAACAACGGCCGGTGCTCGACGCGCTGGCTGACGAGCATCACCTCGAGCGACTCTGGCGTCGTCAGCAGCAGATCAGGCGGGTCATCGAGGATGTGCCGTCGCACGGTTGAACCGATGTCGCCGTGCCAAAGTGCGACTCGCCGCCCAACCAAACCGCAATAGTGAGCGAGGCGTGGTTCCAGATTGTTCAAAAGCGCTCGCAGCGGGCACAGGTAGAGAACGGACAGACCGGACCAATGCTCCGCTAGCATTCTCGACAGCACGGGCAGCACCGCAGCTTCGGTCTTGCCGCCGGCTGTGGGCGCGACAAGTAGCGCGTGTGCACCATCAAGAAGAGGATCGATGGCTTCGAGCTGAAGAGGGCGAAGGTCGCGCCATCCTAGAGAGTTGACGACGTGGTGTTGTACGGCGGGGTGCAGGCGGTCGAAGGTGCTCACAGATCGATTTCAACTTCGTCGGGCGACGAAGCACCCCGCGCAGACCGTTCCGCGGGCGTGAGTTCCTGGGAACCAATCGTCAGGGCGTAGTGGCGCCGCGGGTCGAAGTCGGGAAACTGGTCGACACGGTCGAGAATGTCAACGACGAGCTTCTTGAGAAAGATGCGCGGCACGATGCCGACCTTGCCTCCGAGCGAACCGGTCACGGTGTTGGCCAGGTCGTGAAGATAGGCGTCGTCCACAACGGCCCGTATCCGCTCGTTGTGCGAGCCGCCATCGGCAAAGATGTCCCTGACCTTTCGCCCTAGTTCCATCAACCGGTCGTGCGTGAAGGCCTGTAGTCGAATCTGCACCGCCCGCGGATTGTCGAATCGAGCATCGGTCGCGAAGTCGACGTGCAGCCGTTGCGCGAGAGGTGTCAGGCGCGAGATCCCTTGTGGGCCGTCGAAGAAGGCCGGCGTACCGGTAATCAACAAGTAGAGACCTGGGAATCGGCCAGCATCCACCTCATCTGCGAGTTGCCGCAGGGCGTTGAGACTACGATCGCGTACATCGCCACGCATCCGCTGTAGCGTCTCGACCTCGTCGAGCACCGCCACGAGGCCGGCGTGACCAGAGTCGCGCAGCATGACGAGGAGGGCCTGCAGGGCGCTCAGCGCGCCGAAATGGTCGATGTCTCCCTTGATGCCTGCGCTGCGCTTGATCGCGGCGCCGACGTTCGGTTGCCCGGATATCCAGGCGACCAGACCGTCCGCCACGGCCCGCTCCCCCGCCGCAATGGCTGCACGGTAGGCTCGCAGTGCTGCGGCGATCCCGGGTGCAGTCCGAGTGATGCCGGCCAGTCGCTGTTCCATCAGTTCGTTGGTGCGAGCGAGCAAGCCTGCGCCGTCGGCCTCGGCAATGACACCCTCGGCCAGCACGTCCTGCTCGAGCGCAAAGAACCAGCCATCCACCACCGACCGAAGCGCGCCTGACGACACAGCAGCCGTGGACAGCCGCTCCATCAGGCGCCGGTACACCGTTTCCACCCGGTGCAGGGGCGTCTCGGTCTCCGAGATCTGCACCTCGGCACTCGCGAACCCACGCCGCCGCCCAGTCTCCTGGAGCCATCTGGCCAAGAACGTCTTGCCGCTTCCGTACTCCCCGCGCACCGCCTTGAACACGGCGCCGCCCCGTGCCGCCGTGTCGAGTTCCGCCTGCAGCGCCGTTTCGAACGGCTCGAGACCTACGGCAAGTACGTCCAGACTCGACTGGGGCACGGTCCCGCGTCGAAGCGCGTCGAGTAGGTCATGTCGACGTTGCGCACTCAGGCTCATCACACCTCGAACTGCAGTCTCATGAGCTCGATGTTCAGGACAACAGTATCCGACGGATCGTCGATCTCGATGACCGACTGCCCATCGAGATTCAAGAGTCGGGCTACCGCAACGAGCAGCCCGTTCAGGCGCGTAGGCGGAAGCTCCAGGCGCTGGCCAATCGCCGGTCGCGTCATCCGGCCACCTCGCTCGTGCAGCGCCATCAAGACCGCTCTCACACGGTCATCGGCCAGTCCAAGCCTCGCGACCTGGCCCCGCTGCTCCACGTAGATCGGAGATGTGAACAGCGCGTCTAGCCAGGGCGGCCCTGGCTGCTGGCCGGTGGCTACGACCGCGGCTGGGGCCTGTGTCGTCTCGGCTGGCGTTGGAGGTTCCGGCGACTCGGCCACTTCCAACAAGTTTCGAGGCGGTTCCCGAACGGGCGCCGGAGACGGTGCAGCCACCACAGCAGCAACCGCAGGCTGGAGAGCCAGAGCAGCAACCGCGGGGTCCCACCATGTCGGAATCGGAATAATCGACGACTGAAGGCCCGGCGCCTGCATCTCTGCGGTCCCGAGGACAAGCAGCGGAACGAGAACCTCCTGCGGCGTGGCGCCGCCGTGATATCCGTTCTTGCGCATCCCGTAACGGACGCGCTCGCTCCACGCCAGCACAAGGGAACCGTGGCGCCAAGCGCTCGCCCGACGGTCGCTCGCGCCGGACGGCCAGGCCGACGACAGATCCGCGACCCGAGGCCCTCCGAACATCATCTCGCCGTTGGACAGCGCCACGCCCGTCACGCGCCATCGGTCGGCATCCTCACCGCCACCAAGGCCGATCTCCGCGTCCACG
This sequence comes from Acidobacteriota bacterium, assembly GCA_026393755.1. NCBI lineage: Bacteria > Pseudomonadati > Acidobacteriota > Acidobacteriota bacterium. Next base: position 31,945 of record JAPKZO010000007.1, on the reverse strand, counting down.
ACGTGACCGTGGTCGCTCGTGAGAACGACGATTCGGCCTGCTTGGCGAGCCTCATACAGGAGGGCGCCCAGAAGCGGAAGGTAGTCTAGACTCCAGCGTGGCCTTGCCTGATCCGCCTTGTGGAGGTAGTCGTCCACGGCGTTCACCACGACGCCGACAACGCGAACGTCCGGTGATGCCACGGCGTCGCGCACATCCTGGGCAAGCTGCCCGTGTCCATCCGCGCCAACCTGGCCCTTGTGGAACAGGCGCGGCGGGAACTTCGCCTTCGAGACTGCGACAAGCGAGGAATGCGAGGCGAATCCCGTGCGCTCGGCCTCGCCGGTACCCCGGGTCAACGCGCCACACAGCAGACTCGCCCGGCACACCTCGGTAGTGGTAGGCAGCACGCCGACGACGGCCCGAAGCGGATCCCGCCCGTCGGGAGCGAGCGGCGACCAGCCGCGTGACATAAGGCTCGCAAGAAGTTCGTGCGCGATGGCCCAGGTCATCCCGTCGATGACAGCCACGAGCACGGGAACAGATCGGGCGATCGGGGCGACAACTTCCTGAAGCACGCGCTCGATCGGCAACAACACCTGCTCGTCTGGCCCAGCCCCCGGCCACGCAGCCAGTCTCTCGGCAAACCGGCGGTTCGTCTTCTCGCGTTCGACCGTCACGCCGTCGCCCAGCGCCCGGTAGGCGTCGGCCACGGCGGGCACTTCATCGCCGTCTCGAAGCGCCATGCGCGCCCGGTCGACGAATGCCCCGTCTCGCACGTACGATGTGGCCGCCTGGTCGAGCGTTCCGGACGCGTCAGCAGTCTCGGTGATGATCCAACGGACAAGGCGCAAGGCCATTACCGCCCGAGCAGCCCTATCCGCCTGCGTGCGCGCCTCGTCGTGCGCTCCGACACTGTGCGCCAGGCTCTCGATGTCTTTGAGCGGTGCAACCCGATCCTGGGCAGACGCACGGGCCGCCACGAACGCACCCAACTCCCCTGCGAAGCGCGTGAGCCTTTGCTCGAACCCTGCTGGCGACCAGTCCGCCACCCACGCCCAGTCGCGAGCACCGAGCGATACCAGCAAGGCATCGGCGCGATCGACCCACCGACGCCGTTCACCTGGGTCCGCCTTGGCCAGCAGCTCGCGAGAACCTCGCCCCCATCGTTCGCCCGCCTCGATGCCCATCGGAAGTCCGGCCCGAAAGCGTTCCAGCCGAACGGCCGCTTCGCGAACGGTCGGCTCCCCTCGCACGTTCGAGTCGTACAACACCAGACACACGAGGCCGGCCGGCACTACGTCGGCACCAGTGCCCCCTTGCACCATCGCGAGCACAGCGCGCGCGGCCTCGCCAGCCGTCTCTTCGAGTCGCGCCGAAACTCCCTGGCGCACGGCGTCGTCGGCCCGCAGATAGCGCTCAACGCGACTGGCGTCGCTCGTCCACTCGATCAGCATCTGCAGGTCGGGACGCTCGTGGCGCAATCCGAGCAACTCGCCAAGGAACACGCGCCACGCGGTATCGAGATCGAGAATCCCCGATGCGACCGGTGGGAAGCCAGACGAGGGCGCAGCCTCTACGAGCGCGTCAACCAGCCAGGGAGGCAACCGGCCGTCCACCTCTCTTGCCTTGAACAGATCCGCGACGAGCCGCCACCGATCGGGTTGACGCAGGCGGCGACCCGCCAGGCGCGCCGTCACGTCGTCGCCCAGGTCCTGCTCGCTGAGGCTGGTCAGGATCACGAGCGGCACTCCGGTCCGCTCGTGATCAACGAGGCGCTCCCGGATCTCCAGGGGCGATTGGCTGCAGAGCACGGAAACCGTCCCGTGCTCGGTCTCGAATGCCGATGGCCCGCTCCACTGGCCCGGATAGCGTATACCGACGACGATCGGTGCCGCGTGAGTCACGCGTTTCCGGAGGGCGTCTAGCGCCTCGGCGCGAACGTGCGCCGGCGATAGCGTCAGCGTCGGTGTCACCGCCGATCCTCCACGCGGTCTACACGCCACGACAGCGTCAGCCTGCACTCACGAGACTGCTTCATCGCGTCTCTGATCTTGTCGAACTCCGCACTTGCTTCCGCGGGCATTACGTCAGTGACGCGTCCCTCATCCACAACGCGCCTCGACGTGCCAGCTGGCGGTGCCGGATCGACAACGACAGATCCAGGCCCAAAACCACCGGGAGCGACCACGACGGGTAGCGGTGACGGCACGCGCCGGATCAGCGTTACCGCCTCCGCCTGCGCCGTCTTCAACGCGGACCCGAGCGCGGTCGCCAGTTCGTCTGCTTCGAAGGCGAGCGCAAGCATGGCCTTGATCGCCCGTCCCTCTGTCGCGCGCGCGTCGGGCAACTCGCACGCCGCGTGGAGAATCCCCCACTCCGCTGCCTCGAGCACGGCCGCCAGGTCGCTCGCCTTCTTCAGGCTGATCCCCAACGCGTGCTCGCTGGTCGGCACCTGAGCCTTCGCAAGCGCGGCCACCAGACCGCGCCCTTCCGCCGCGAGCACCTGCTCCACGAGCGCTAGTCCGACAGCTGCGTTCCGGCTCCTGCTCGCGCCTCGCAAGTCCACACCCAGGCGCTCTGGCTCGCTGGCCCGTTGCAGGCCCGCTACCAGTTGACGGCACCCGTCGCGCCGCTCGCGCGCCACCTCGCGCACGTCGCCCGCCAGCTTCGCCACGTTTTGCCCACTCAAGAGCGGCGCCATGGTCACACCGAAGATGGCAGCCGCCCGCCTCACGGCCACGTTCCACTCGCCGCTCTCCGGCAACACCTCCGTCTTCAACTCCACATCGTCTGGCAGCGAGTCGAGCGACGGGCTGAACGCGCTGCCGGAACGGAAAAACGCGCGATCCGTCTGGGCGGCAAAGACCAGGATGACGAGATTCTGCACGTCCCGAGGCAGGCCGAGCGCCTGCGGATCGTCGGTCCAGGCACGAAGCCGCGCGACGGTCATCGCCTGGACACCCTCCTGCGCATGCTTCCTAAGGAAGTGCGTCTTCCAGTGCTCGCCGCGCACGAAGTGCGTCTCACCCATCTCTCCCAGCCGCAGCGGGACGGCGATTTGCCGCATGTCCTGGCGCAGGCCCTGCTCGACGGCAAGACGGTTTTCAGATGCGCCAACCGCCCGCACTACCTCGTCGAACACCTTCTTGAGGTTGGTCCTCGATAGTCTGGTGCCAAACTCCGGGTGGCCAGGGAACTGGTGCGCAAGCGCCTGGTCGAGCAGGTGCTCGAACGCCTGGCGCAGCGTTCCGGCCGCTGGCATCCTGGGCTCGAAGGCACCGTCGAGCGAACACAAGTGCAGCGGCAACTCGGACCGGGTGTCGAGCCAGCCGGCCTCTGGCGTTCTCAAGCCGTACGCGGCCTCCATGTACTGCGTGACGCGCTGGCGGAGCTGGCTGCGCTGGCTCTCGAGTATCATGCGCGCCGGCTGCCGATCGACCGGCGGCAGGTACGACACGAAATCGTCAAACCGCGTCTCTTTGAGGATCTCGTCCAGCATTACGAGCGTTGCCAGATCCTTCTGCGCGGCCGGGCTCAGGAAATCAGGCACCCACACGATGGTCCTGGCAGGGTCCTCGTTGGCGCGCAGGTCCTCGACCTTGCTCAGGTCATCGAGCGGCGTATGCGGCGCTTCGTCAAACGGATAGTCGATGACCACGCGCCAGCAGTCGTCGCTGCCGGCCATGGCCTCATAGGTCATCTCCCGCACGTTTCCGAACGTCAGCTCACAAAGCCGCCGGGTGCCACGCCAGGTGAACTCGTGCCGCTCGAATAGCTCGCCCTCGTTCGATACCCCGAAGTGCTGGAACAGTAGCTCTTTGATCTTGCGGCGTCGGCTGCCGGTATTGTCTTCCACACGGGCGCGCGCCATGACGCTCTCGATGTCGATTCCCGTGAGCTGTAGCGAGATGGTCGGATTCGGATCCTCGTCACCGACGCGGAGCTCGCCCACCTCCGCCGCCCATCGCCTGCACTTCGCCAGGACGATGCCCCCCTCGCCACCAGGAACGGGCGACTTGATGGTGCCGTGGTTGAGGGCCGCGAGCCGGGCTGCGGTAATCGCCTTGAACGCGGCCACTTCCGGTACGAGCGCGGCAAGCAACAACGTCTTTATCAAACGGTCGTCGGTGCGGAATGCTCGGGTCTTCTGAGCATCCGCCGTTCCCCGACGCACCTCGTCCAACATCACTTCGTGGTCACGTTCGAGCAGCGGCAGCAGCTTCTGGAAGTACAACTTCTTCGCGTCGCCAAAGCGCTTCCGCATCACGTCGGTGAACGGCTCGTCGCCTTCGGCGATGACGTCGAACAAGTCGCCCACCGGGACGATGTCGTTGAGCGTGAGGCGGTCGCGCTGCTCGACGAGCAGGAGGAGCATGATCTTGAGCGCCGTCCGCTCGCGCTGGAGCGCCGAGGAGACGGCAATCAGCGCCTGCACGAGCGCGGGGCTGAACGGATACACCTGGCGGAACATGGCACGGTCGCCATCGCCGGCCAAGAGGATGTCCATCACCTCTTGCCGCACCCTCGTCGTCTGATCGAAGGCGGCGTCGATGAGCGTCTTCCCCTCGGGTGTGCGGGGAGCAAGGAGGCGCTTCGAGGCAATGGCAGGCAGGTTGCGATCCTCGAGGCGGATTGTGGAGAAACGAGCCTCCCAGTAGTTAAGGATGTCGGCGAAGCGGAGTTGGTCAGCGCCCGTGACGAACTCGCCGACCAGATCCTTCAGGTCGCGCTGTCGGGCGACGAAGCTCACGAGCGGGATTGGGCGGTTGGTGTTCTGGTATTCGACCAGCTTCACCAGCTTCTGCCCCTCGCGGGTCACAAAGGCGGCGTCGGTCGCGCGGCTGGCGAGCCAGAGAATCAACTCGTCGAGGAAGAGAATCACGGCGTCGTAGCCGAGCGCCTTCGCATGGGCCGACATCACCGACAGGCCGTCCTCGAGCGGGACGAAGCCTGCGTCGTTCGCTTGTGCTACCTCGCCGTAGGACTCGAAGTACGTCTGCACGAGGGCCGACACGAGCTTCGTCCGCTCGCCATCGCCTGCCGGCGCGACGATCGCGACATCGAAACGCGCGCGGTTCCATGTTCCCTTCAGCGTGCCCCACCCGGTTCGCGGCGACCCGGCCGCCACATTGAGTTCCGCGAAGAAGCGGTCATCGCCCATCTTGGCGCGCAGACGCTGGGCATCGGCAAACAGGTACTCCGACTGGAAGACGGCAGGAACGGGCGCGTCCGGGTGGAGCTGGCGCACGTGTGCCGCGTAGTGCCCGAGGATGGCGGCCTCCATCGACTCGGCGCCGATCATGTGGTACGGGACGAGGAGGAAACGTTTTCCCGCCACCCACTCTCCATGCTTCGCCACGACACCGGCCAGTTCTGAAACACCCCTGGCCCCCGGGTGGTTGCGGAGCAGGAGCAGGAGCACGGCCATGAAGTGGCTCTTGCCGCTACCAAAGCTCCCGTGCAAGTAGGCGCCCTTGCTCGTGCCGTCGGTCAGCGCCCCGCGCACGAGCGCGAGGGCCTGGTCGAAGCAGTCTGCAAGCTGGGGCGTGACGACGTACTGGCGCAGCGTATCGTCGGCGCGTTCCACGCCCTCCGCGAGCTTGAGGACGAAATCGCCCGCGTGGACATGTTCGGGGATGTCGATGAGGTCTTTGATGTACGTTGTCACGGCCTGCTCTCTTGCAATCACCACCGCGCTGTGCGCTACCCGCGCCCGGCCAGCGCCCGCTCTTCGGCATCCACGAAGTCAGCGAAGTAGTCGCCTAGTCGCAACCCCGTCTCGGGGTCCACATCGTTGTGCCACTGCTTCACCCACGGCAGAAGCTCGCGCAACCCCGCCAAGAGCCGCTGCAGGCGTTCGGCACTCCAACCGTCCTGCTCTTTGACGAACACATAGTATGCGGACAACGCCTGGGCCCGCCTCAAATGGTCCCACCCCGCCCACGCAACGACGGGGGACGGATCCGTCTCGCGACTCGCGCCCGGGTAGCTGATGAATCGTTCTTTCGGGACATCGAGCTTCCCGCGAAGGCGCCAGAAAGGGCCTGACTTGAAGTCCGCGGAGATGTACTTTGGCGGAACCTGGATGTCTCCAATTTCACTTGCCTTGAGCACCTTCGCCCGCTCTGCAGTCAGACGATGCTCGTGGCCTTCAGGCAAGTCAATGCGCGCGTCGATTGCATCTTCTCGCCGCTGCGCTTCCCAGGTGCGCTCCCACACGTCCCGTTTGCGTTGGCCAGACTCCTTGTAGCATTGTCCCGGAGAATATGGCACGGCCTCGTCCATCACCAACTCAGTCACGAGCTTCAACACATCGAAGTCCGCATGACCTCGGTAGGCCTCAGCCACCTCCATGAACTCAGCGTCGCGCTTCGCTCGTTCGGCCAGCTGGCCACAAGTGGTCAGCTCCACCGATGGCCAGTACGCGGACGACTCTAGGCGGCCGAGAAGCCACGAGCGAAGAGCACGTTCCTGCTGCACATCCCAGGATTCAGTGTTCCATCGCCGTTTGTATTCAGGCTGCTCAATGAGACCAATCCATTTGTCGGCTTCGATGAGGGCAATTCGGCGCTCAACTACCTTTCTATATGCCTCTGGCCAGTCCGATGGGAAGTCGGTGATTGGCGTCGATCCATGCCTCTCGAACCACGTCGTCTCGAGTTCGCCCGCAACCATCTTGCGCGCCATCACAATCTCGAACGCGCGTTCTCCAACACGGATCCCCGGCATGTCTTGGGGGTGATAGCAGTAGTCACCAGTGAGCAGGCCGTACAACCCGTAGACTTCCCAGTCGAGCTCCTCCTGCAGCATCTGCATCTTGGTCAACAGTTCCCCATAGCCACGGCGCCTAGCCGCCAACGCATCCTTAGATTCCCAGCGTTCAACATCTCCCAGAGACAGCCGCAGGGACCCTAACTCGACAGCCTTCCAGTCAAGCGCCGACGCCAGACTCAGCGGCTGACCCGGAGGCAGAGGAAAGCCTGAAAGACCACCGGCGTTGTGAACGAAGAAGTGCTCCCATTTCTCGGTGGCGAGCCCACCGCCAATACCGCCCCCCCCCTTGTCATGCAGAGCTTGCTTCATCCAGAAGCACCCAGTCGAACTGTTCAATAGGCCGAGCAACGCTAGGTGATCGTCCTCTGTGGCCCCCGCCGGCAGTTTGATGACTGGCGCCGTCTGCTTGAATGCCTTTCCGCCGCGGTCGAGCACGAAGTGATTGTGACTGGCCACCTCGGCGAAAGAGATCGAAAGTGGCGTGCGGTACTTCTCAGCCACCCACCGATACCACGTCCACCAATCGTCACCTTGGTCAGCGCGCGTTCTTCCGCCGAACGACAGTGTCCCGTTGACGACCGTCCGGAAGAGCCAAGTGCGCCTCGCCCACGGGGCATTGAGGTCCAGGGCTATCGGAGAAAGAGATTCGTCATATGGAACGAATGCCGCCTGGCTCGTTGCAATGCACCAATCGCGGACAGACTCTCCTGTAACGAACTCCTTGATATAGGACGTCGTGACCCGCGCCCGTCGCAGTGCGGACAGATCCGCAACAAACACCTCATCCGCGCCGGGAAAACTGGCAAATCCAATCGAGTGGACAACCTCAGAAAGTCGCCGAGCTGAGCCACTGTCAAGAAGCTCTTTGAGATCCGCTGCCCCACCACCTCCCAGGGTCCACGGATGAACGTGGAACCGTTCCCGCTGCACGTCCGCGACGCTGACGAAATGACTCTCGGACCCGGCCAGATCAAGCTGTGCAAGTATCGCCGACCACACACTGCCCTTGGCGGCATCGTCCGGCGCTTGTGCCTCGCCACGTATACCCAGTACAGCGCGAATCGTCGACGCGTCCGGCTGGCGGTTCCGCCCGAACAGGATGACGGTTGGGGTGCCGTGGCCAGGGATGTACGCCCCCGATGTGTCGATGACGTGACTGACGTCCCAGCGGGGCATGTACTTCTCGATAAGTTCCTTGCCGAATGCCCGCTTCATGAACGAGTTGGCGGTCACCATTCCCACGAAGCCCGCTCGTTCACCGGGCAGCGCGAGTTCGAAAATCCGCTCCATGAACGGGACTGCAAGCGAGTACTGCCTGTAGCAGGAGTGATAGCGGTTGCGGTACGCCTCGTTGAGCGCCTTGTCCTTGACGGTGATGTATGGCGGGTTCCCAACGACCGCATGGTACTGCTGCCCGAGCACACGATTCAGCGCTTCGGCGTCTTCGGTCGCTAGCGCACGCCGGACCGGGTCTTCCTCGTGCAACGACATCTGGAGTTCGCCCTCGCCCGAGAACCGTTTCCCATGGAGCAGTGAATCGCCAGTGTAGACGTTGAGCGGGAACGCCGGCGCCTGATCCAGACGTGCAATCCCGCACGCGCGAAGCGCCGCAACCAGCAGCCGGAATCGCGCAATGGCGACCGCAAACGGGTTGACATCCACACCGCACACGTTCGCCAGAACCCTGCGAGCCAGCTCGCGTACGTTCACCGCTGGCTCGTGTCGCTGGCTGAGATCGAGGAGCCGCCGGAACGCCCCGAGCAGGAAGTGCCCTGAACCACACGCGGGATCGATCAAGCGTACCTCGCGATAGCCGAACTCCTCGATGGCGGGAGTCAGCGTGCGGTCCAGGATGAACTCCTCGACGAACTCCGGCGTCTGGAGGAGCGCATACTTCTTGCGCGCATCCTCTGATAGGTCCTGGTACAAATCACCGAGAAACCTCGTGTCAAGGGCAGGGTCCGTAAAATCGTGCGCGAGGGTTCCGCTTGCCGGGTCAATTCGCTGCCAGAATTCCAACAGCTGGGTCGCCCCATCACCTGTCGGCCCGAGTTTCCAGATGGGATTGTGGCGACTGTCGAAGATGTCGGCCGCGGCCGGGAGCTTCGAGACGGTCGTGAAAACGTGCAGTAGGTACTCGCGGTCCGAGTCGGCCGGCCGCTCATTGAAGTAGTACGTGCGGCAATCGCGGGCAACCGCAAGATGCTCGCCGGGCCCTGAGATGAGCGGCGGCGAGATCAGATCGTTGTCCTCCATAAACCGCACGAACACGGTTCCGAGAATCCACGCAGCGGCCGCCTGCGTGATCCATCCGTCGCGCCAGACCGTGTAGTCGTCTGCCGTCCGGCCCGCCTCGCGCGTAAAGGTCCATTCGGCACGCGCTGAACGATCGACGTCCGACTGGTCGTCACACCGACGCCGGATGTCATCCTGGAGGTGGCGGAGGAGCTTCGTAAGATCGGAGAGAAGGCCCTTTCGGTCGATCATTGAGGTCCCTACGACGCCTTCTGGCGCGCCCAGAGGTCTGGCACTGCTGCCCACTGCCCGGGCGTGATCACCGGAATAGTCTGACCAGCCACGGCTGGCATCTGGCCGGAAGGAACGAGCACCCACGCCCCGTGCAGTCCCGAGTCGCGCCGGCCCGCGCGATCGCGCAGCCGCTCGAGCAGCCCAAGCTGGCCGTAGCGCGCGAGCAGACCGGCATGCTCGATGAGCAGCGTGCCGTCCGGCCGAGCAAAGCTCCGTTCGAGCCGCTCCACCGCCCCCTTCACCAGCGTGACGAGAAGCGGCCAGTCGGGACTTCCAGGCCCTGCCGCGTCGGTCGCGATCACCGTGCACCATTCTGCGCCTGCCTCCGCGGCCTCTTCCCGCATCGCGACAATCAGCCGGTCGTCTACGCTCACTCGCTCCACGCCATACTCGCTGACGAGTCGCTCGACGGCCGGACGCGCATAGCGCGCAGCAACGGCGAGGGCGACAAAACCGCCATGCCTGGAGAGGTAGCGCAAACGTTCGTCGAACGCCTTGGCCTCGGCCTCTTCGGCCGACACCGGCCCCTCGCCGCGACGTGGGGCGGTCGCAGGTGTGAACGTGGACGTTGGCACCGACGTGCCGGATCGGCCGCGCGTGCCGCAATACGCACCCCGTCCGCCCGCTGCCTCTGGTGCCCATCGCAATGGCAGGCCCGCTTCCTCGAGGAGCGCGTCGAGCGCGGGCCGATCGGGTAGGGGCTGCGCCTCCGGGTAGCGGCTCCGCACACGCTCGCCGATCGCCTCCACCGATAATTGGTCCACGCCAACAAGTGCACTGGACGCGAGCTTGAGGGCGCGGGCGGCGTCGAGCCCCTTGCGATACAGCTCCAACCGGTTTGCGGAAACGGCGCCCGTGAGAGAAGCGGCCGCCGCCAGCGTCATCAGCCGGGCTGAAGTCGGCGGCTTCTCGCCCTCCGGTGGGTCATAGGCGCCAAGAACCTCCATTGCCCGCTGCGGCGCGACTACGACATCGGAGGCAAGGAGGCGGTCGACCATCTGGCCAAGGCGGTCTGCGTAGTTCGCCCACGCGTCGTCCGCCGCGCAGAAAATAACCGACCCGTTGCGCCGCACCACGTAACGCGGCTCACCGAGCGCCTGCTCTGCCTCCACTGCCGCCCGCCCAGCCGCAAGCGCGTGCAGGCTTCGCGTAGGATCCACTTGCACCGAGCCGCGGCGGAGCAGGAGCATCTCGGCCACCTCGCCGGCGGTGAGGACAGATCCGTTACGCTCCAGTTCCGCGGCTATCGTCGTTCTCAGCGCTGTGACGGATGGATCCTTGAGCCACCGTGAGCGAGCCCGGGCCACAAGCTGGCTGACACGCGCGCGCGACATGCCTATCTCGCGTGCAACGTCCGTCTGTGTCGGCCATGCGCCACCACTTTCGTAGGGGGCGTGCGGTGGCTCGAGGCCTAGCAGCAGCCGCAGCACTCGCTCCTCTGCGCCTTTCGCTCCGGCTCTGTGAGGCACGAGGTGTGGAACGATCAGATCCAGGCTGTGCGCCGCCGGTCCAGAAGCAACTGCCTCGCCGGCGTCCGGCACGGCCGCGCGCGGCACGACCACCGCTTGCGGGAAACGCTCCTGGAGCCGCTTCACCAGCTCGCCAATCTCGCGCCGCGTTTTGTGCCCGACGCCCCGCATCCCCCAGACGCTGGTCGTCGGCGTCGAGAGCAGATCACTGACTGTGATGACGTTCAGCCGATCGAGGGCGTTCAGCGCCCGCGTCCCCAGGCCAAGAGCCGCGATGGTGGTATCGAGCGTAGCCGCGGCAAGCAGCGCCTGAAGTCTCGCGCTGTTGTCTTCGGCACCAGCACCGGTGTCCACCGGCTTCTCGGCGATCTGGAAGACACGGCGCCAGGCGCGCAGCATCTCCTCGGCGGTGTGAAAGCGCTCGTCCGGGTGTCGCCGCAGCGCCTGTCGGAAGAACTCGGTGAGCGGTTCGCGCAGCGTGGCGTCGAACAGCTCCCCGTCGATGGTCACCTCATCGTCTATCAGGGCGGGATCGCTTTGACCGTCGCCCCAGCGGGGCAATGTCCCGGCCGCCATCTCATACAGCGTGATCGAGGTCGCAAAACGCTCCGCGTGGAAATCCCACCGCGCGGGGCGGCGCAGCGACAGAAACGGCTCCAGATAGGGCGGGGTGCCCGCCCGAATCTGATCGGCCGGTGTGCGCGAGAGCGAAAAGTCGAAGAGCACCAGCTCGAGACGGTCGCCTTCGCCAATTGGGCTGACGCCGAGGTTGTCGGGCTTGATATCGCGATGTGGGATCCCCTTGGCCTCTAGCCAGTCCACCGTCTGCAGCAGATCCTCACCGAGGCGCAATAACAGCTCCACGTGCAGTCGGCCTTCGGCGCGGAGCCGCTCCGCTAGCGTCTTGTCGCCCGCTCGGTCGAGGACGAGCGCCTTCCGGCCGGCAATCTCCAACTCGCCATGGAGTTCGACGATGTGCTGATGGCGAAGCTGGCGGAGGACATCGCCTTCTGCTTGAAGCCGGTCGTTCTGTTCCGGCGTCAACGCCACCTTCAGCACCAGCTCCCGGTTCTCCTGCAACACCAGCAGGGCCACTGCCGTGGAGCCCTTGCCCAGACGGCGGACGACCTTGTAGCCGCCCGGTAACTCGTCACCTGCACGTGCTTCGGTGGGCTCAATGGTCCGCTCGATCTGCTCGGGCAGTAACTCGCGCTCAGCGAGGTCCAGGTACTCCAGGAAATCGGCTACCGAGTCGAGGCGGCTCGCGACCGATGGTGCGGTGGCGAACTGAACCAGTTCCTCGAGCTGGCGGCCGGCGCCGTTGATGGCTGATGAGAGCCGCAGGCCGTGCCCCTCGCGAAGACGTTCGGTGAGGCTGAGGAGCGAGTCGGCGGGCGGCTGACCTGTGAAGAGGAACCAGGCCAGTGCGCCGAGGGAAAAGACGTCGAGATGTTCGCCAGTGTCGACGCCGAGGTGGGCCTCCGGCGCCATGAACACTGTGGTTGCGTCTTCCACGAGGGCATCGGGATGCGCCGTGGCGCTCACGGCACCGCCCTCGGTGGTGCTGCCATCGCGACCACCGGTCTGCCAGCCGAATATCTGGACGCGGCTTGGCAGCAGTGTGTTCGGCAGCGCCGAAACAAGGACTGTCTGCGGACTCAGCGCGCGATGCACGAGACGCTTCTCGTGGGCGGCCCGGACAATCTCGGCGATTTCGCGAAGTAGGCGAAGACGGTCGGCAACTGAGAGCGTGGCGCCCTGCTCGCGGATGTAGAGGTCGAGGCGCCTGGCCGAGGGGTCGTGGTCGAAGACAAGCGCCGGACCGCGCTCGTCTTCCCGGAAGTCAAGGGCCTTGAGAATGCCTGGGTGGTTGATCCCTTGGAGGATCTGAAACTCGCGCTCGGCGGCGCGCCGGATCGTCTGCCGCAGTTCGGCCGGCGCCCCAAGCGGAACGCGATACAGTCGGACGCGGCGCTTCAGGTTGGCGAGCGACACGTGAGTGGCCGCCCAATCCTGCCAGGCAGGGCCCTCGGCAAGCAGCGTCTCCAGTAGGTAGTCGCCAACCCGGCGCGTACGATTCGCAGGACGGATGCCCGCCTGCTCCATCGCCTGCGTGACGGCGCGAGCCACCTGTAAGTCGATGCGCGCCGGCGACTGCCCCCGGTCGTTGGCCGCCACACGGTCGGCCGTCAAGGCGCCGACGATTCCCGGCTGTCCGGCCCTGGAGTGGTCCGACGACTCGTCGCGCAGGTGCACCCGCAACGCAGCCGCCCCTTGAAGCCTGAGCCGTTGGTCCGGAGCCGAGCAGAAGATCAGAGGATCGAGAAACGGCACGTGCCCACGCTGAAAGGCCCGCTGGCGACGCAGCAAGCTCTTGAGCCGCTTGGCCTTGAGGTTGGCAAGCAGGAGCGGATTGTCGGCCGTGACGATGCGGCCGCTGTCGTGCCAGGACCAGGTATGGGCGTCCCCTTCGATGACGCCAGGTCGGCTCTTGATTTCGACGAGATAGAACCCTGTAGCCGTCAGTACGAGCGCGTCGACCTCGTTGATGCTGCCGTCGTCCGCGATGAACTCGAAGTTCGACCAAACCCGAACCGGCTCGCGATCGGGCAGCCGCTCGCGCAGGTAGTCGAGCGCCTCCTTCTCCCACGGAGTGCGGGATTCGGCGATGACGTGCCAGCGAGTTGAGGAAAGTGCCATGGTAGCAGCCAATTAGCCCCGGCCGGCGGGTGGGCCGGTCCGGGCGTTCGTAGTCGTGGATGAGGATACATCAAGGGAAGGCTCAGGCTTCAGCGTCTCCAGTTTCGAAGTAGGTCGAGCCTCGACCGAGACAAACCGGAGACCTGATCATCGCGACTGCCCCCAACCATTGGCAGCGAACGATCGGGGAGCGGCAGCGCCGCGCCCGTTCATGGACGGGACATGTCTCCCCCCGAGAGCCCGCCCAGGGTTGATGAGCCTTGAATCAGACTGCAAGGGAGGCAATGATAGCGCGTCCCCGGAAACGGCCGACCCATGAAAGTCTCGGAGGCCTTCAGGCTGGGCAAGACTCAGGCCGAGCTCGATTTCGTCGACGTAGATCTCGCGCGAGACGCGCCATTGTTCGTGGACCCATTCGCGATCTCACAGCGACTGGACGCACTCTCGCAGGAGTGCCACTTAACGCTACACGCCTTTTTTCAGCGAGTCGTCGATGCCATTCGCGCGGGCCAAACAGCGAATGCGCACTCGCTATTCCTTCAGCTGCGCGAACCAAACGAGACTCGTCTCGGATACTCCAGACGGCGTCCGCAGGGTGCGGGAATCGGCACGATGCAGGCGGGGCAATTGCTCGCAGCGCTCCAAGGCTCCACCGCCGTTCAGACCGGCTTTCTTCGGTCCCTCGAGGAATGCGAACTGATGGTTGAGGGTGTGGCACGCGACAAGATTTCTGACTTGACCACGAACGTGATTAGGGGCCACCTCGCCCAGTACACGCGAGATCAGTGTGCGCTCTTCAACATTCCGGTACGGCCGGTCGCCCTCCCGCCCTGCTTCAATCGCGAGACGGGGGACTGGGAAGCTCGGTATCTCGATCTACCTGTCTGGAGAGGCGCACCAATCCTGCTCGTTCCAAAGGTCTTGGTCCGGTACGACCCGGCGTATGAAGCCGGCGACTACTACACCAAGTACGTGCTTGAGTTTCTTCAGGCCGAGGCGCTCACCGCGGCGTCAGCTCTCGTCCAGACCCTAAGAAACGGTCGTCGCGTAGTCCGGAAGAAGGACCTCAAACGCGACTTCCCATATTCGAAAGGGTTTCTGTACGAATTCTCCCGCGCCCATCCTGAAGTGCTGGCCCGCTACCGTGAGGACCTCTCGCACGTCGAGCGGAGAGATCGTCGAGCCGAGGTCGATCCTGTCGATGAGACCACGATCGCGGGCGCACTCGCTGCGGCACTTCCAACGATCGCGCCCGGGAATGACCATGCAACGGAATATCACAACTTCATGATCGGAGCTGTCGAGTTCTTGTATTTTCCAAGACTGGTGTACCCGCGTAAGGAGCTCGAGATTCACGAGGGTCGAAAGCGGATCGATATCGTCATGGAGAACAGCGCTAGGAGTGGACCGTTCGCCGACCTCGCGATGATTCGCCACTACCCTGCCGCGCACGTGTCTTTCGAATGTAAGAACTACAGTCGGGAGGTAGGCAATCCCGAGATCGATCAGTTATCCGGGCGGTTTTCGCGGGAACGCGGAAAGGTGGGGTTCCTTTGCTGTCGCCAGTTCGAGGATCGAGATCGGTTCATAATGCGATGCCGGGACACGTTTCGGGACGACCGCGGCCTGATTCTCCCGCTGGAAGACGAGACCATTCTGCGTTGGCTAGATCTCGTGCGGCAGAACAGACGGTCGTCATTGGACCGCGAGGTAAGCGACCTGATTGCTGAGGTGTGGTTGAATTGAGAATACGACGCACCATATTGTTGTGACAGAGTCCCGGTCAGCGAGGTGATATCGAGGGCGTGTAGCGCAGAAGGCGCCCAATCCGGTTCCAGAACACCGGCAACGGTTATCGCTTGCCCCTTCCCGACTGGCAGACCAGCGGCTTGCTGGCCGCGCCAACCCTGGCGGCCGGCTGCTGTTGACTGAGGCCGCGCCGGTGCCGCAGGCCCACGCGGGTGGCTGCGTAATTCGGCGGCACGGTCAAGCGACCGACAGTCACGAGTTGGCCCCGGCCGCACCCATAGGTCCGTCGATACGACGTCGCCATGAATCGTGCTCCCGCCTCTCGCGTCGCCGTAGCGGTGAGCCTCTCGAAATACCGTCGCGGGCCGGACGTCGCAGCGAGGCGCCCGCCATGCGCCGCAGCACTCAAGGTCTACAGATGCACCTGGAGTTAGTTGGCCAGGAGGTGCAGGGGCAACCGCGGATGCGGTGGCCGGTCTAGCGTCAACGTCTTTGCGCGGCGCGCGACGGCGGCTTCCGGGGGCCGTCGGCCACATCCTAGGTGGGAGATGTTTCGACCGCGACGCGAAGCGCAGCGGCGCATGCGGCTTGCGGAAGATTGAGGCGTGTTCGGGTCGCACTCAGCACCGACGGGCTCATCGATGCCGGTTCGGCTCGCATCGTTGGTAACGATGCCATTCACGCGCGACACATGGGAAGCGAACAGAGAGCGATGCGCGGGCGACGATCGGCACGCGTCAAGAACGGCCAGAAATCGAGATAGGCATTTCAGTTGGCACGTTGCGACCGGTCGCGGCTCCCCGCCGTTTGTCGCGGCGGTTTGTGGACCGGGTCGGCGACTGCGGCGAAATGTGGAAACTGGCGCCCCGCCGGGACTCGAACGCGGGGCCCCCGGCTTAGAAGCTCCGGGGGCGCCTTCAGACTATCCAACTGAGCTACGGGCGCTCGGGACGAGGAAGCTCACGTGAATGCTCGGCGGGTACTCGGGATGTGTCTCTAATGCACACCGTGCCCTCGGCGCGACGCTCCGGTCGTCGATTGCCTCATATTGATTAGGATGGGTCGCCCGGCGTTCGGCCGGTTCATCCCAGGCCAACGGTGACGGCACAAAGCCGCTCCGACTAGAACTAGATCGGGAGGCGTCGACCTTGGCTATACTGACACCGCGGCAAGCAAGTCGGCCTACCCCGCTGGGGCCAACGTTTGGGCAGCCAGCGCGCCAAGGTCGTCGCGTCGAACAACTTCGGTCAAGACGCTCGTAGGCTGCCGCACGTAGACCTAGCTAGGCACAACTGATGAAGCTGAGCGTGCTCCATATCTCCGATTTGCATCGCGATCCGGCCAACCCGATCCGAAACGACGTGCTTCTGGAATCTCTTGAGAACGATCGCCGGCGATACGCCGTTGAAGAAACACCGATGGCGCGCCCCCCCGACCTCGTCATCGTCAGCGGGGACATCATTCAAGGCATCACTCCCGATGCGCGTGACCCGGAGAAGGCACTCCGGAGTCAGTACCAGGAGGCACTGGACTATCTGGGCCAGCTCACCGATCGTTTCGTCGGAGGAGACCGCAACCGCGTCATCGTCGTGCCCGGCAATCACGACGTGAGCGCCTATCACTTCGAGAAGAGCCTTCGGCGTGTTGACATCCTTCCAGATCGCAAGAAAGGCTTAGTGACGCAGCTCTTCTCGCCGGGCTCGCCGTTGCGCTGGTCCTGGTCTGGGTTCGAGCTTTACGAGATCGCCGATCAGCAGTTGTACGAGCAGCGGCTTGGCGCCTTCGCAGAGTTCTATGCGACGTTCTATGGCGGCGCGCGCACCTACGACATCGCCCCTGAACGACAGCTCGACTTATTCGATTTCCCTGGGCTCGACGTGACCGTGGTTGGCTTCTCGAGCTGCCACAACAATGATCTGTTTAACAAGCAAGGCGCCATTCACCCTAGCTGCATCGCGGACGCGGGAATGAGGCTACGGCATTCTTCGTTAAACAATCGGCTGCGCATCGCCGTCTGGCACCACAACGCCGAAGGGCTGCCGGCGCATTCCGACTACATGGACCCGGACTTGGTACAGAACCTCATCGATCGCGGGTTCAGTCTTGGCTTTCACGGCCACCAGCACCGGCCGCAGTTCCTCGAGACACGGTTCCGACACGGGACGAACCGAACAATTACGGTGATCAGTGCCGGCACGCTCTGCGGCAGCGCGTCTGTCCGACACGGCCGTTCCTATAACATCGTCGAACTTGACACTGAAACTAGGGAAGGCCGGCTTCACGTCCGCGAGATGCAGAATGACAACCTTAGCCTGCCCATCTGGGGTCGCCGCGCTCTCCCTCCGAACACCAAGACCTATTGCGACTTCAAGTTCGAGCCGCCGCCCGCGCCGGCCGTTCACCGCAACGAGAACACGGCGGCTCTGATCGATGCGCAGCGATTATACGACCTCGGGGATTACCGTGAGGCCGCAGATGCTCTCGCCCCGCTGGCTGCGCTGGATGACCTCGCGCGGCCCTTGTTACTCGACTCCCTCTTGAGACTGAAAGACATGCCGGCATTGATCGCCAGCTTCGATCCTCCGACAAGTGTGGCAGAGGCTATCCATGTCATTGATGCATTATGGGCGGAGGGACGCCGTGACCGCCTGGGCGAGGTGTTATTGCTTCCACTAGTCGTGGAGGCTACTGACCTCTCGGTCATTGAGATGCGACAGAAGTACTCGATGAGGCTGACGAGATGAACCAGCAAGCCAGAGAACTCATCGCGTTTGATGTACAGACGGATCGAATCCTCCAGATTCTCTCCTCGGAAATCTACGACTCGCCGAAGGCGTTTCTGCGCGAGAACGTTCAGAACGCTTATGACGCGATCCTGATGCGCTGCACCGCTCAGCAACTGTCCATTGCGGAACGCAGAATCGACGTCACCGTCGAGAAGGCGCGGCTCACTGTCCGAGATGACGGCATTGGCATGACCGACGAGATCCTCAGAAATAACTTCTGGAAGGCAGGCTCAAGCGGGAAGACATCCGATCTGGCACAACGGTCAGGGGTCATAGGGACATTCGGCATTGGAGCGATGGCTAACTTCGGGGTTTCTACCGCCCTACGAGTCGAAACCCGCCACATTGATTCCGATGTCACGCTGGTCAGTTCGGCAAAGCGGGCGGACTTGCGCATCGCGCAGAATTGCATCGACCTTGACCGCCTGACTGATAACCGCGAGCCGGGAACGATCGTCGAGGCGGACCTGGATCCGTCCTTTTCCGTCGGTGAACCGGAGGCACGCGAGTATCTTAGGCAGTACGTGCGGTTCCTTCCGGTTCCCGTGTTTCTTAACGGCCAGTTGATCAGCCAGGACCATTTTCAGGACGCTCTTGGAAACAAGGCTGCCGGCTTCACGGAGATCTCATCAAGGCCAGTCTCCCGCGGTGAGTTCGTCGGTACGCTTCGGACATTCGTCAACCCGCAGGCGCGGGTGCTCGCGCGGCTCGACGGAATCACGCTAGGTGGCAATCCGCTGTCCGGAGAGGTCCTCTTCGTCCAGCAGGGCGGGCAGACCTTGGGCTTTCGCAACTTGTTCGGGCTTGCTCCGATTCCCGTCTCCGGCGCCTACGAGTTCGGCGGCTTCGTCAATCTCAACATTCTTCACCCGACGGCAGGTCGCGAAGCCCTCAGCCGCGAGAGCATCCAACACGTCGCAAATCTCGTCTCGCTGATGGAGGCCGAAGCGTCGAGGGACCTCGCCGAAACCTCGGCGGCAGATCAGAACCAGCAATTTCAGCAATACATCCTCTCGCAGGGACTTATCCAGCTCGCGAAGAATGTAGCGCTAGCCATCCTGCCCGCCGGCGATAAAGAGGTGTTGTTAGGCGAAGTCGCAGAGTATGAACCATTCAAGGCGAAGCACTTCTATTCCGGAAATGACGCAACCATCTTGCGACGTTTCGCGAGTGAACAGGCCAACCTGTTTCACGTGAGTCAAACGAACCCGAGGCGCAAGCTCCAGCTTCGCTATCTCAAGGAACTGTCAATGATCCCGGAGGTACCGGAGCAGACGATTGTCGATCGCATTCCCTCCAGTCAACTCACGTTAGATGAAGCGATGTTCTTGGTGAAGTTGCGTGGCGTGTTGCTAGATGAATATTTCATGCCGGACATTGATGCGGCTCTCGCGTCGATCAGCCACGGCGTAGCCTTTCACATCGAGAAGAAGGGCGATGTCCTGCACATCTCTATCGCCCGCGACATCCCGGCGGTGCGCATGGTTGTGGAATCGTACAAGACGGCGCGCGAGGTTTTTCATGGTTTTGTAGTGGACTTCGTCCGGCAACAGCTCTACCCGGACATTCGGGATCATGTTCCGTCTTCGACAAGACAGGGCCGTGACGCGTTGTACCGCCGCCTCAAGGAGAACGAGGAGTTGTTCCGGTATGAACAAAGCGAGTTCGGGGCAATTGAATCGCTTCTTGCGGACTACCTCGCCGGGAAGACGGACCTCGAGCAAGTCCTCAGATCGTCCGGGGGACGCGGCGCGGGACAGCGCCAGGAGGTGCGCAAGGAACAAGTCGGCACCGTCGAAGAGGAACTGCCGGACATCATTGGGTTGCCCAGCGAGGCTCCAGCCGTCAACAAGTACGAGGCCGCACCGCCCATTCTACGACCTAATATGACGAGTGCTATGAAGGTTCTGACGGTCGCGGCCGAGCACTCAAAGCTGAACGGATTCCGAATGTTTCTCGCGCTTTCCGACCGGCTGGCAAAGAGCGAGGGCGAGTTTCTGCGCGAACCGCACAGCACCAAGCTGATGTGGGGCTCCCACCGCGTGATTTACGTATTTACGGGCGCGACCGGCGATTTGAGTCTCTACTACGACATCAAGTTGAAAGAGCCGCTGGAAGCGCAGACCACCGGCGGAACGATGGTTCCGACAACGACCATCGTGACAAGAGACCGCGTCTTCGTTCCAGTGCCGAAAGTGCTTGAGCCGGCGTTCCAAATCACCGATGGCGCGAAGGAGTTCTACGTTCGCTTCGACACGATTCCGTAGAGTCCCACGTCTACAAGTCGGCTCGTTTCGGGACGAGCGGCCAAAGTCGCTTTCGCACAAGTCTCGCGTTTGACGCCGGCAGCGGCCGACGATGCCGCAATTTGCCCGCTGGCGACTAACTGCGGGGGCAACAACCGTTGATGACCAACGACAATCGCAGCAGTGTTGATCGATGGCTGCGCACCAGACATTCGCGCTCACGAACTCGAGTCATGGTGCAACTTGCCAACGTGCGGCGGTATCCGACGGTTTGGCCCTGGTGTGCTTCTGCGTTCCTCCGGGCGACGATGCGTCGGCGGCGCACATCGCGGCCTGGTTGCGCACCGCCGCGTTGTAGCAGCAGGACTCGTTGCCAAAGAACCTGTGATGGTGGCGTTCTTCTTCTCGACTCCCACTGGTACACGACGGCCTCGCCGGCAGCGCCAATGCGTTGCGCCAACGCTCCTTGGGTCAGTCGCAATTGACGATGAAGATTCGTGGGCTGCTCATCGTAATCGTCTGAGACCGCTACGAGCGGCAACGGACCCTCCTACTGCCAGGCGAATCTCCGGTAGTGGGTCGCGATGAACTTCTCGCCGGCCGCGCAGCGCCAAGCAGACGTGCCTGTCGTCTAATTGCGGATCTTGAAGATCTCGAGGAGGTCCCGCAGGGCGACGGAAGCCCGGACGCAGATCCTGTCAAACGCCTGTTCGATCTCCGGGTAGTCGTCGCGGTGCACGGCCTCAGACATCGTGTCGATGGCTTCGATCGCGGACTCTAGCTCCGACACCATCATCTCGCGGTATGTCTTGTTCTTCAGCGACCTGCAGAGCCAATGAACCTGCGCGGACCGCGTAGGTTCGCCTTTACCCGAGAGGTACTTCCTGTCGACGCCGTCGGCGAGCACCTTGGCCTTTGGCGCGATGGTGTCGAGCGTCGTGACGAGGACGTAACGGAGCGACGCCGACGCCTGCCGCACCCAGTCTTCGCCGCGGCGGTGGACAGTCGCCAGTCCTCCCCTCCAGGACGTGAGTAGCGCCGGGTTCACAAGGGGCAGAATCGCTTCGATGGTTTCCGTCGTCTCGGCCTGAACCTCGCCCCAGATTTCGATGATGGGTTCGTCCGGACCGTGCGTCGTGATCGAGCGCATGAGGCGGGCGTGGGAGTAGACGGCGAGCGCCGGGATCTTCGCCGTGAATGGCGCTTCGATGATGCTGTCCGGCGCGACGGCAGCCGACGCGGCGAATCGCGCATAGGATTTGTTCAGGCGAATCGTGCCGAGCTTGAGCTCCGCCGGATGGATGACGCCGCGCCGCCATGCGCGCGGGGCTCGCGAGCGCGTCGACGTCGACCTTCACGAAGGCCGGATCGCCGATCGTGTGCAGGCGATCGGCGATGGCGCCGCGGAACGTCTCGGCGAGCATCCGGACGTCCGGGTACGGGCCGAGGCCCTTGATGCGGCCGAGCGTCTCAACGACCGACTCGCTGAATGACCTCGAGATGTCGTGCTCGGCGGAGATCCGCCGCATTTGCTCCACGAACTCGCCGCCGAACATCGAGCGCGACAGTGTTTCGTTGGCGAGTTCGAGCGGTATGATCGGCGCGAACGTAGGAAACAGAGCCGCCATTTCGTCCATCTTGCGATTGATGCTCATGCTCTGTTCGACAATCCCTCGAATCGCAGGACTATCGAAGGCAACCGCAATCGCATGTCGCTGGTCCGCCAGTGCGAGCATCGCGGCGTCGATGACATTCTTCATCCGCCCTTGCTGCTCGATGAGCGCCCGGATGGCCGGGGGGTCGATCAGATTCCGCACCTGCTCCTCGTGCTCCCGGAGCGCCCTCAGCGCGGGCGGATCAACTAGATCGCGCATTCGCTCGTGTTGTTCCCGGAGCATCCGCACGGTCTCTGGTTCGACGAGGTGGCGCGCCTGTTCGAACGCCTGTGCCGCATCGCGCTTCGCTTCCAACACAGCCTCGATCTCGGCCTTGGTCAGGGCCATGCCGCTATCTCCTTGCCGCCGGTTCCGCTAGGCGATTTATGAGTGTATCAAACCAAGGTCGAAATCGACCTCGTTTGCATCTACACTGCTTCGATGCCGCGACTCTACAAGTTCCTCGAGGCGAAATGGGCGCTCGACGACATCTGCCGGCGCCGGATCAAGATTTCCCAGCTCGCCGACATGAACGACCCGATGGAGCTGATGTCGGTGCAGGTGAAGAACGCAGCCGACCAGCCCGACCTCGACGCGTGCGTCGCTCAAATGAACGAGCGCTTTGGCGCGCTTTGCTTCTGCCGAAGCTGGAACAACGCGCTGCTATGGGCGCATTACGCGGACAAGCACCGCGGCATCTGTCTCGGTTTCGACGTGACGCGGAGACACGCAAAACGCGTGAATTACATCACGCGGTCGAAAGTTGTCGAGAGACGCGGCCAACTGAACGAGTAACTCGCGCGCCACTGGCTGTTCTCGAAATTCGCGCCGTGGAAGTACGAGGACGAAATGCGGATCTACGCAGCGCTCGAGGACCCCGACGGGACGTTCTATTATGCGGACTTCGCCGACCCATTGAAGCTCCGCGAGGTGATTCCTGGCGTGAGGTGCGCCACGCCGGTGGATGAGGTCATATCTGCGGTCGCGTCGTACGCGGAACCACCGGTCATCCGCAGAGCGCGGTTGTCGCTGCGGCCGCTCAAGATCGTCGCCGGTCCCGCCTTCCCTGTGACGTAGATCGCGGTCTGCGCGTGCTGCCAGTGCGGCTCCGATCTCGTAGGCATCAACGTGTGGAGCGGACGCCGGCCGAAGTCATGGCTGTGGCCATTGTGGTCCTCACGGCCTGTGTCGTCGAGACGTGCCGAGCGACCAATATCAATTTTGCGGCTGTCGCATGGCGCCTCCGATCCGTGGTTGCTCGCGATAAACGCCGCAGTGTCAACCGACTACGCTATTACCACGAAGCTGAGCAATTGGCGATCACGCGCTTCCGAGACCACGGGAAGTCGGCGGTCTCAATGTGCTGGGGTTTTCTGGGGAGAGGTCAGGCCAAATGCCGGGGTTATTGTGACGACGTTGAGCCACCGCTTTACCGTCGCGATGCCTGGCTGGCACGCCTGTGTTCCAGGCGAAGGATCCGTTCCCAGAAGACGGGTGACGGGGTCCTCTTGCTCGACTCCCATTGATATACGACAGCCTTGCCAGCGGCCCCGATCTGTTTCGCCAGCTGCCCCTGGGTGAGCCGGAGTTCGCGCCGGACGCGCAGTAGCTGCCGAGCCCAGTCTGACGGCACACAAATGCGTTCAGGAGGCCGTGGCTTCGCCGCAAATCGAGAGTATGACTGTCTGTAGTACCGCTCCATGAACGCCCGACCAGCCGCGATCGTTGACCTCGGAACCGGGTTCCGGAATACGACCTTATTCTCGTACGTCACGTCAAGGCGCCCACTTCGTGCGGCATCTCGCAATGTGCGAACGTGGACGCCGAGTTCGGTTGCGAGTTGCTGCAGCGACCAGTGGCGACACGGGTCCTTGGCTGCGGCCAATTCTCTGGCGTTGGCCAACCAGGTCTCGGGCACGACCCTCCGGCCTGAGTCCCAAGTCCGGTACGTTTCCGCCGAAACGCCGAGCAAGGCTGCGAACTGCGGTTGCGAAAGCTGCAGCCTCGACCGAAGGCTGCGGATCTCGCTTGGGCCGGTGGTTGGCGGGTTTCGAGTCATCGTGCGTCATCACGATTACCTCGAATCCCGAAAGAAAAGCCACGAAGTATTTCACCGAGCTAGAGGGTGACCGGTCCCGAGTGCGCGGGAAGATGGCCCGAACTCGGAGGCCACAAAGGCAATCTGCGGAATCTGGCCTGAACTGGCGCGCCCGCCGCGACTCGAACGCGGGACCCCCGGCTTAGAAGGCCGGTGCTCTATCCAGCTGAGCTACGGGCGCGTGGCTAACTCTCACGATTCTACGACGAGCATCGGGCCGGCGCACACTCGACCCGTTCAGACTTAGTCAGCTTCAGTCGAGCGGAGCCAAGCGTTCCAGTGGTTCCAGCGCCCGGGCCCGGATCCACAGCCCGAGCAACTGGTCGCGCCGCGCAGATGCCCACTCCACCGTCAACCCGAGGGCTCGCGACGGCAACCAGCCATCGATGACAGCAAGCGACTGGATGTCGACGATGGCCACGTGCTCGCCATATTCGGCGTGAAAATGAGGCGGCTCGTGATCGTCCCAGAACATCTTGATCACGATCCCGTAGAAGCGGCAGATCTCAGGCAATCTTCGCCTCGCGCCTCAGCGACGGAAACACGTCGGCAGGCGATTGACCTGTGATGCGCAAGTACAGCGAGTCCGCGCACAGATCCAGCCCGTTCGGCCACACCAACTCCCCGCTCATGCCAATCTGGACATTGTCGAAGGCGGTATCCTGGGCCAAGGCGGCAAAAACGCCGCAGCCGACCAGGCCGGAAAGATCCGCCACGCCTTCGATTCCATTGTCGAAGACCAGGCGGAGTTGGTACCCGGGCAACGGCGTAACGCGAGTGATCCGATTCATGCCGTCTCTCGCCTCCATCGCAAGTCCTGCGCCCGAGCTGTCGTTCCCGCGAACCAGAAACCGGAGCGGCCCACGGCTTAGCAGGCCGGTGCTCTATCCGGCTGAGCTAGGGGCGCGTGGCTGACTCCCATCATTCTACGACGAGTACACCCAATCGGACCGTCTGCCGGGCTGTCCGCCTCCGCGCGAAGCGCTACGGCGAGACCTCGGCGCAGCCCAAAGGGCGAAGTCGGGGAGCCCGGCCTTTGGCGTTGCTCAGGACGCCCCGAGCAAAGTCGCCCCTCGGCCACGCTCGGGACGACCCTGAGTTCACCGAAGGGTCGAGGGGGGGCGATCCCAGGCGTGCCAAGCGGACCCTGCTCAGCGCCAGCACCACAAAAGCACGAACGTCCGGGCAACGCACCGCGGTTCGATCTCGTCATAGTTTCAGCGGCGCCTCCGACGAGAACCCGGAGGGCCGAACACGGCCCGCCAGGCAACGCGTGCTGGTCGCGGAACAATCCTCACATCGGAAAGAAGGAGATAGATCAATGCGCACGAAATGGATGCTTGCAGCGACGATGGTCGCTGGTATGTCGCTGACAGGCTCTGCGGCTGTTGCCCAGCAGAGCGACGCCGACTGGCTCGCCCAGTGCAAGGAGCAGCAGGGCGGGCAGTTCCGCCACTGTGAGGTGCGACCGGTCAATTTGCCGGGAGGAGGCTCCCTTCATGTGGACGCCCAGCCAAACGGCGGGGTCCAGCTGACGGGCTGGGACCAGGCGACGGTCGCTGGCAGCGCCCGAATTCAGATCCAGGCCGACAGTGAAGTCACAGCCCGTGATATCGCCGGCCAGATCGTCGTCGGCACCAGCAGCGGCGCGCTCAGGGCTGATGGCCCGGCCTCCAAGAGCGGCCGGTCCTGGTCGGTGAGCTTCGTGTTGTCCGCACCCCGCCACAGCGACGTCGAAATCAAAGCCCTCAACGGCCCGGTCGGGATTACGGGCATCAGCGGCCAAATCGAGGCGACGACAACAAACGGTCCGATGTCGCTCACCGAGCTCGGAGGCAACGTCCGCGCGCGAACCACGAACGGACCGCTCAGCATTGTGCTGGCGGGAACGTCGTGGGACGGTGAGGGCCTTGATGCCCAGACCCAGAACGGCCCGGTCTCGGTCGCCGTGCCGGACGGCTACTCGGCCCAGCTCGAGGCGCGAACCGTCAACGGCCCATTCCGGGTGGACATTCCAGTCACGATACAGGGGGAACTTCCCAACTCGCGGACGCGTTCGATCAAGACCCCGATTGGCTCGGGCGGAGCGCCTGTTCGCGTCGCGACCACGAACGGCCCGATGTCCATCAAGAAGCGATAGGAGCCACGTCCCCGCCCCGCACATACCGCGAGAGCGCGACGAACAGCACCAGGGCAGCCACGCCGATCAGCGCTTCGGTGTACAGCATCGCATTGGTGGACG
Source organism: Acidobacteriota bacterium (assembly GCA_026393755.1). Classification (NCBI taxonomy): domain Bacteria; kingdom Pseudomonadati; phylum Acidobacteriota; species Acidobacteriota bacterium. The sequence continues at coordinate 5,715 of JAPKZO010000007.1, read as the reverse complement.
AGGCATCGTGCACCCGTCCGACCAGCCGCAGCATGCCCAGGCTGAACAACGTGTTGAGCGCGAAGAAGAGATTGATCTTGGTGGCCGCCGCGGTGTCGCCAATGATGGCCAGCACGAGCCCGGTGAACGACGCCGAGACCATCCCCAGCGTGAAGGTGTAGAACAGCGTCGAGAAGGCGTAGCCCTCCGACGATCGCGGCGACCAGGCGATCACCACGCACGCGACCAGGCCAAGCCCGCACGATACGGCGTACGCCGTGGGCTTCGCCACTCGATCGGCCAGGCGGCCGCCAGCAATACAGCCCAACACGATCGCCACGCCGCCGCCCAGGCCAAGCACGCCCGACACGACGTCGGCTGAGGCGTGGAACTCGTCGCCAATCGCACTGAACAGGAACATCGCCGCACCGGTGCCGATCGGCAGAATCGCCAGGATGAGCGCCAGCCGCCCGGCGCGTGCCCGAAGCACTGACGCCAGTTCCTGCCACGCGTCCCGCACGCGACTGCCAACCGACGCGCCGCCAAGCGCACGAGGTGGCTCTTCGAGACGCAGGAGCGGGAGCGCGCACGCCAGCACGATGGCCGCAAGCGCCAGGCCAGCCATCCACGTCGAGGGCGCGTGCACGACGAACCACAAGCCGATCCCGCCACCCGCCGTCTGGCCGAACTGGTTGCCCGATTGAAACCAGCCCGCCGCTCGCCCGCGCGCGGCCACTGGCGTGTTGTGCGCCATCAGGCCTTCAGTCGCAAACGCGATGAACGTCGCCGCCACCGTCGTCATCAGCGTGAGCGTCGAAAGCAGCCCGGTTGTCTTCGAGGACACGGGAACGACGGTCAACGCGACCAGGCCGACCGCGACGAGCGACACGGCAATCACGTACCAGGTCTTGCGCGACAAGGTGTAGTCGCCAACAGGCGCCCACAGAAACTTCCAGCCGCTCGCGACAAACGTCATTCCGACGATGGTGGCAACCGCGTCGACATTGAGCCCGGCCCGGCTTCCCAGATAACCGAGCGCCACCGATGGATACCCGATGGCCATGCCGAGCGGAAAGTACAGAACGGCCCACACCCAGGGATGAGGCGCAACACGAGGCACGTCGGTGGATTGGGGGCCGCTCATGAGCATGGTCCGGGCATCATATACCTGGGCTTACGTGGCCGGCGTTGATCTCCAGCGTCGTCAGCACAAACAGAACGGCGGCCGGAGAACGAAGTTTGACATCTGATGCGTGATGCGAGATGCTTGCCCCATGAGAACGACGCTCGACATCGACGAAGATGTGCTACAGGCGGCCAAGGAGTTGGCGAGCGCGCATCACACGACCGCCGGCCAGATGCTGTCGGATCTGGCGCGTCGCGGGATGGCGCGCCCGCGCGCTGCGAGGGAACGCAACGGAGTGCCGTTGCTGGCACGCCGGCCAGCGGGTCGGGAACGGCCGACGATGAAGCTGGTGAACAGTCTGAGGGATGACGCGTGAGCAACGCGTGGCTGCTCGACGTGAATGTGCTGGTCGCACTGTTCGACCCTGACCACGTCCATCACGACATCGCCCACGACTGGTTTGCCGACAACGCCCGGGCGGGTTGGGCAACGTGCCCGATAACCGAGAACGGACTGGTCCGGGTCGTGGCGAATCCAGCCTACGGGGCGCCGGACGTGCGCGCCGCAGAAATGGTGGAGCGATTGCGCCGCTTCTGCGCCAGCGGCGGACATCAGTTCTGGCCTGACGGCCCGTCGCTCCGAGACCGCAAGGTGTTCGACGTGGCTTGCCTCGCCGGTTACCGCCAGATCACGGACGCCTACCTGCTCGCCGTCGCTCGCGCGCACGGCGGCCGGCTGGCGACCTTCGATCGCAGCATTCCCATCCGAGCCGTGCGTGGCGCTACCGCCCGCGACCTCGTCGTGCTCTCGGCGGCGGAGTAGCCAGACGCCCCGCCCCGTCATTGATTGCGGCATCCCGACCGCGTTTGCTACACTGGATCTTCTCCGCACGGTGGGTATAGCTCAGCGGTAGAGCGCCGGACTGTGGCTCCGGAAGTCGCGGGTTCGAACCCCGTTACCCACCCCACAACTTCCCTAAGAAACTAGCGGATTCTCCGTAGGACCGGACTGGGTGTCCGGCTCGCTTTCGGCTGGACTGTGCAAGGAATGTGAATCTTCTGACTGATCGGGAATCGCTTCCGCCGGCGTCTGCGTCTCTGTGGGGTCCTTCATCCGGTTCACCGCCGTCATCAGGGATTCGTCCCCAAGATTCAGGTAGCGACGGGTCATCTTGGGATCGGCGTGTCCCAACTGGGACCCCGATTGCGATGCCTGGAACGGGCGATCACGATGGCCGAAATGCGCACACTCGACCCCCTCGCGGCGCCTCAAGCCCCCTGCACTGCGAAGTGAGTCCTTGCTGCTTCAGAGGTCAATTATGGTGCAGCCCCGTAGTAGCCGACCTACTTGCTCATCGCTTCTCGCACCATCTCATCGACGACCTTCTCATGCCGGGCCGCCGTTCCTCGAACCAGATGGGCGCCCTGTAGCTCGAGAAAGCGAGCGGCCTGAGTCGCTCCCTGCTCCGCAGCTTTCTCCAAGGCTGAATCTCCGTAACGATCTAATTTATCGAGGGTGACGCCGTGCTCTACCAAGAAAGCCAGGACGTCCAAATGGTCTCCCGATGCAGCAGTATGAAGGCCAGTCTGTCCGTAATAGTCGGTGGCGTCCACTCGGACGCCATGTGACATGAGCGCACGAACCAGACGGAGATCGCCACCACCGGCCGCGGCCGTCAGGAAACGACCCGCGTGTGGTCCGCTCGCAAGGTGACCGACAAACAACCGTTGCCACGTACCGTACGGCACTGCGAGAACGCCGGCAACGACAGCGGAGCACCCAAGGTCGATCCACATCGCACGAGCCATCCGGCGACGGCGCGCCAACGCAATCAGAATCACGGCGACCAGCACCGCAATCCACAAGAGCAAACCGATGGGCGCAAAGATGAGCGGGGCGTAGGAACCGTGCACCAGCGAGAAGCCGACCATCTGCGGGCCGTTGCGCCAGGTCAGGATCGTCTGTTCCCAGACCAACCGACCCGCCAGAAGTGCCGTGGCCAGTACCGACAGCCCCCCGACTATCCTGACTGGCAATGGCAAGGTGATCGGCCTCGTGTTTCCAGTATGCATGCGCGTTGTCGGGCGAACGTTCAATAGGCAGAAAGGGCCATCGCACGACTCGGATGTAAACGGCGCCCAGGCCACGTGGCGCCGTCGTCGGTTGCCGACCGGATTATCGTCGGTGAGTCGGACTGACGCAAGAAGTTCTGCCCATGGTTCTATCGACGTGCTGACGGGGATCGCGGGAGACGTGATCGTCGTCACAATCCAGACCGCAGCATGTTCTTGCTTCTCACCAGTCCGTTAGGGACAATTCCCTTGGCGGACCGGGAAAGCCCGCGTGTTGGTTATTGGATGTTAGGCGCCTGAGGGAAGCGTCAGAAATGCCGATGACACCTCGGACATACGACCTCTACCTGACGCCGATCTTCAAGGTGTGGCTAGGGTTGTTCGTCATCTTCTCGCTGGCCGTTCCGGCCACCTTGCTCGTGTCGGCGTCCGAGCCTGACGGTCCACCCGTGTTCGTTAGTGCGATGTTCATTGGCGCCGTCACGATCGCATGGCTGTTCATGTTGGCCGTACCGCACCGGATCGTCGTGAGTGACGACGGGCGTATCACATTCGTTGCTGTGTTACGACGACGGACCTTAGCAGCCACAGATGTCGTGGCGGTCCGACCGCACAGCTTCCAGTTCGGCTTCTTGGTGGTCAAGGGCTCGGGCCGCAAGGTTGTGATTCCCAATCAGTTCACCGGCTTCCACTTGCTGCTCAGGGATCTGGCAGAGGTCAATCAGGCCATCGAGATTCTGGGCTTGCCCACCCCCAGTTTCCGTTGAGGCGCGTTTGGCTGCGTGGTGGGACCGCGGTCGAGGGCCGGTCGGCGTCCGTATCCACGGAGATGGTGGTGTGCTGTGACGCGGGGCGCCGGACCCGGTCGACACCCCCAGCGCAAGGGGTGCGTGTTGGCGGGGCGCTACGCGCGGGCGAGGCGGTCGTCGAGGGTGGGCGGCGGATGCCGAAGCACGGGCAGGCCACGCGCGAGCCGATCGATCAGCCGGCGCAGACCGGTGAGGGCGCGGTGTCGCCACCGGGGGTGCGCCAGCATCTGCATGGCGAGCGATAGGACGCTGAGCGTACGCCGCGTGCCGTGTCGAGGGCGACGCCGGAGGATTTCGAGATCGCGTCGAGCGGGCGCGGCCTCGGGCTCACTCCCGAGGGCGATCGCGAGCACGTAGGCCAGACAGAAGGCGAGCAGGAGGCGTCCGGTCCGTTCCGCGACATGGACACGGAGGTCCAGCCCGCGCAACCCCAGGTGGGTCTTGAAGTCCCGAAATGTGTGCTCGACCTGCATGCGTTCCCGATAGAGCTGGACGACCAGCGCGGTGGGGAGCACCGCTGCACTGTCGGGCGGCACCAGCAGCCACCACGGTTCCTTGAAGGCCGGATCGTGCAAGGCGATCACATCGACGGGGACCCGCGTGTGCGCCTGATACAGCACGTGCCGGTAGCGGATCGCGTGCCCCACCCCGGGCGGCAGTTCGCCCAGTTTGCGTCGCTTGCCGGCCCACTCGACGCAGGTGCCCGCCCGGCCCCGGATGACGTAGCGCCGCTGGTCGAGCCACGCCTGCCGCAGCAACGCCGCCCGCGCGTAGCCGCGGTCGCCAATCCACACCCCGGTGACGCCGGTCGGCAGCGCGGCTTCGACGTCGAGCAGAAACACCCGCTCGAGTTGATTCTGACTGTCGACGGCCGCTTCCCGCCACGGATAGTCAAACGTGTAGACGGCCAGCGGCAAGGTGCGCCCGGCAAAGGGCACGCCCGCCACCAAGGCCTGTGTGGAGCCCGCCGCCGTTTGGTCCAGGACCACCGGCCACACGCCGGCGCCGCGCTGCCCGAAGATGACGCGCGCCAGGCCGCCGGTCACGCCGCGGGGATCCAGGCGCGGATTCTCCAAAAACCGCCGCAGTCGTTTTTCCCGCGCGTGGGCCGTCCCCTCGGTCGGCAGGACGCGAAACAGCGCGCCCAACGACAGGCGCCCGTGCCCAGAGCGCGCCGCGCCGAGCACGCGCAAAAACGCCACCGTCAGCACCGCGAGATTACGCTGCACCGGGCGACGCAAGTCGGCGAACGTGTCCAGGACGGCGGCCTCCACGACCGCGACCACATCCGGGATCGGCTCACCGCCGCGCGCGGCGGTCGCGCTTGCAGGCCTCGGCATAGCGGCGTCCCGCCTCCACGAGGAGCGCTTGCAGCGTGCGGCCATTCTCGAGCGCCCGGCGGACGTCCGCTGCCACGTCGTCGGGGACGTACACCGCAAAGCGCCGACCCCGGTGTCGGCCGTACAGCACATAGCTGGCGTGCTGCTCGCCGGTGGCGCACGCCTGGCACCCCGCCCGGACGCACGGACTGCGCCGCAGGCTCAGCGAGCCCAACGCCACCGGCCACAACCGGGTCGCCTGCTCGCGGAACCAGCGCTCGACGTCGGTCACGGTCTCAGATGCGCGGGTAGCCATAGTATATGTGTAATGTAACACACATACCTCGCCGTTTCAACAGGCACGCTTCCGTGTCATTTTTCAGTGATGCTCAAAACTGGGGGTGGGCAAG